>CAJHIR010000015.1 GCA_905067535.1 Candidatus Argoarchaeum ethanivorans | reverse complement strand
TAAGTGTCAAACATCTTCTCAACCACCTCTCGTTTCTTGTAGAGCAGATAAATTTCCAGCTTCTCGACATCCATATCCGAGACAATAAGGATTTTCCCTGCCTTCTTCATCCCTATATTGTATTTTTCCTTCTCGATCTTGTGCTCGTCCAGTTTCCTGTACAGCGTCTTCTGTTCTTCCAGCCGAAGGTCCTGATCCTCAAAGAGGTATAAGTAAAAATCGTTGTGTTTCCGTTTTCCACACTTTATCAGGCGACTATGATAAGAAAAATATTCGTTGAGGTGGATACGTGTATCGTAATACCGACTATTCCTCTTTGTCGGAAGCACGTAGGATATCTTCTTGCCCTTCTTACCTCCCAGGAACTTTATGGTGCCTTCAGAGAAGAAGCCCCGGTCAAGGATGAGGATCTTTCCTCCAATATCGAGTTCATTGATCGAGTGATAGAGGGTTTTTATATCCTTCACACTGCCAGGAAGAGAGCGAATCATTGTCGGCAATCCCGTGTCTGCACTGCACAGGAGAGCGAGATTGATCTGAGGTACCTGTATCTTATCCTTGTTGTAGCCCTTCTCCGCCTGATTGATGCTCATAGAGCGTGAGAACACAGAGCTTAGATCATAAACAAGCTGTTTGCTAAGATCTGCAAGTTCATTGAAGATAATATTCTGTCCAGCCCGGTTTACACCCACTTCACGTATAATTCCGGAGAGCTTCTTCGGGCTTAGATAAGGATTCATGTTCTCTGCATTGTAGAGTTTCTCCCATGCATCCTTTATCCGTTTTAAAGGCACATTGCCAGTGGCACGCACCATGGCAATGGCACAGATTTCAGCCCAACAGTCAGGGAAACCTTCCTTCAATAGTGGTTTGAGATCCTTAATCGTTTCATGGAGCAGCATCGAGTTGCCATATTCCGTGATGTTTCTGATGTTTTGAGACTGTCTTTCCCAGGATTTGATAAGCCCTTTATCAGGATCAAGTTTTCCAAGATATTTTGAGGTTTTTCTTGGTTTCTTGAGTTCTTTATCCCAGTAAGTGGTTGAGTGATAGACATAGTGATTTTTTCCCTGCATCTTCACTTCAAGGCATTTTACACCTTGATCCCTCTGTTCATTCACCCAGGCGTTGACCCATTGTTCCATATTCAGTATATAGGGAATATGTCAATATAAAAGTATCGGTTTTTATTTATGTTTGATTGGCAAAAGAGGAAATATTACGTGATAATCTGATTATACCTATTCCCTATTCAGACGGAGTTAAGGTTCTGAACAAATCATAAAAGAACTGCTTGATGGTTATGGGGTGAAAAGACAGTGAGCTGTTTCAGCAGTCGTAAAATATTAATTGCTGTTTTCTCAGCAGTCCTGATTTTTATTCTTGCAGGGTTGACGAGTGCAGAAGATATCAGGATCGTTGATCTTTATTCGGATATCGAGTCTGCTGATGTTACACTTCACTCAGAGAGAGATTATGCGAACGTGACCATTGGTGCAGACCTGATATTTGGTGGAGACGTACTGAAATCAAAAGAATTTATTATTGAAGATGCTCTGGCCGGGACTGATATAACAAAGGTAGTGTTCTGGAATATAGATCGCCCTGAAGATGGTTTTTATATCGTTAGAATGGCCCTATTTGTTGGTGGCAGGGTGTTGGAGAGAGAATATTACAACTTTTCGTATGGTTGGGGCATACAGGAAATACCAAAGGTATTCATTAAAGATATTAACTCCGATTCCAGTGGTGTTAGCGTTATTTTAAGACCGAACATTCCCCGGATTGGTTCGGAACAGGAGTTTGTACTGGCAGATGTGGAATACATGCTTGTGGACGAGGACACGGTGATCTACAAAACCACGGATCGCCGGGTGACGGTAGTGCAGGCAATGACTCTCTCTAAAAACTGGAATGTGCGGCTTGAAAATAATAATAACTACGTAACAAGGGTAAAAGTCCGAATTTCATCGCCAAGAGACTTTGGAATTCCTCCCGGTGATACTGTGGTTGCCAGTTCTGAGGATTTTACTGCGATGGATGATGCCAGGATAACTGAACTCTACAGGGACGAGACTGGGGCAAGTGCTACTGTTTTGGGATTGTCTCAGGTTCCGTTTACTGGCGAAATCGTCTTTACGGTGTCAAAGGATAACGAGACAGTAGAAGTAATTCAGGAAAGATCGCCGATCTTGATGTTAGAGGATGATGAAACTATTGAGGTTACGTGGAATAATAGACTCCCGGCTGGTCTTTATAGACTCTCTGTAACGCTTCTGGGAAATGACGGTGATGTGGTGGATGTGTGGGACACCGTAATAGAAGCAGAAGAGAAAAGAGATGAAAACGAGTCTGCTGTTCCGACTCCAACAGAGACACCGGGCTTCAGTGTCTATGGAGCAGCTTTTGCAATTATGGTTATGTGTCTCTTGCCAGGGCTCTTGAATCGCAGAACCGGGTGATTTTTTTCAGTGTATGAGCTCTTCATTGCTATTCGACATCTTAGATCACGTCGCAGGCAGACGATTCTTTCAATACTTGGTATTGGGCTTGCAGTGATGATTCTCATGGTGTCCCAGGCAAGTATGGTTGGTTTTACAGAGGAACTGTATAAAAAGACAGTGGACAACATGCCTCATGTAACGGTTGAACCGAAATCAGACGAGGATTATATCTATTTATACCGGAGCCTTGCAGACAATATTAGAGAGATCGAGGGAGTTACCGGGGCATCACCGGTTCTATCCGGACCGGCAACCTTTGCATACAAGGACACGTCAAGGAATGTGATCATGCGAGGGATCCTCGTAAAAGAACACAACACAGTGCTTCACACTGAGAAAAACATTATCAAGGGAAGTTTCAGGAACATTGAAGTGACGCACAAGAGCGTGATACTTGGAGACTCGCTATCTGAGAAACTGGATGTGAAAGTGGGTGACACGGTTGATGCAACCTTTCCTGAAGCAAAACCTACCACCCTTAAGGTGGTGGGCATATACAACAGTGGCACACCACAGGACGCAACTCTGGCGTACGTATCGCTATCCACTGCTCAACAATTTTTTGACAATTCCAATGTGGTAAACAGTATCCTGGTACGGGTTGAAGATCCTGATTGTGCGCAGCCAATAGCAGATGAGATAGATGCTGCGGATTATCAGGCTTCAAGCTGGATGGAGACAAATCCTGAGATACTGCAGATGATAATGATTGAAGGTCTCAGCAATTTCATCATTCTTGGCATGATTATTGTGATTGCGTCCTTCAGCATGGTGAGTACACTATTCATGGTGGTTATGGAGAAGACAAAAGAGATAGGCATGTTAATGGCAATGGGCGCTCCCAGAAGACGTATTCTGACAATATTCTTACTGGAAGGTGGAATCATGGGATTGATTGGTCCTGTTGTGGGCGTTCTTGCAGGAATAGCAGTCTCCCTGTATTTGGGATCTATTACTATGAATATTGGAGAAGAAGCCTACGGTGGTGTAAGTACCTTCCCGTTTGTGGTGAGAACAAAGGACGCTGTTATGATCGTCATTTTCACCTTTCTTTTGAACCTGGTTGCAGGTATATTTCCTGCAAGACGTGCCTCAACACTTGACCCGGTGGAGGCGATAAGTAGTGAATAATCCTGGATGGATAGCTGAGTCATGTTCGAGATAAATATTGCCCTTCGGCATATCAAAGCGCGCCGCAGGCAGACCACGTTTTCAGTAATAGCTGTCGCACTCTCGGTAGCAATAATAATAGTTTCCATGTCAATGCTGACAGGATTTAGAGAAAACATCATCGAGACAACGGTTGAAAACCAGGCACACATTACGGTTTCACCAAAAGAGAATGAAGACTACATATTTCTTTATCACGGACTTGAAAGCTTTATACGTGAACAGGAAGGCGTTGCTGCCGTTTCATCCTACTACAGGGGAGATGCTGCTATCCAGTACAGACACAACGTGGAAGGGGCTGTTCTTTCAGGCGTGAGACCTGTTGATGAAGATTATGTCCTGGATGTGAAAAAGGATATGATTGCAGGTGAATTTGAATCCATCTTGGGGTCAGGAAACCGCATCATCCTCGGATCAAAGCTTGCAGACAAATTGGAAGTTGGGATGGATGATACTGTTACAGTCAGTTTTCTAGGATCAAAGCCATCCGATTTCAAGATCACCGGAATTATCCAGAGAGGGACCGCGGCTGACGAGACACTCGCATACGCAAACCTTGAGCGAGTCCAGGATTTCTATGGAAAAAGTGGTATTGTGACAGGTATTGGGATCAGGGTTTCTGATGTCTACGCTGTCGAACCACTGGCAGATAGAATTGACCAGGTGACAGGTTATGATGCAGAGAGCTGGATGGAACAAAGTTCAGAGATACTGAATCTCTTGAACACGCAGAAGCAGTTTGTCTTTATCTTCTATCTTATGATCTTTGCCATATCAGGATTTAGCATCGCAAATATTCTAAATATGATAGTGATGGAAAAGGTTGGTGAGATCGGCATGCTACTCGCCATGGGAACCTCAAGAAAAAGCATACTTGTAATCTTCCTGCTTGAAGCAGGCATACTTGGAATAATAGGCGTCATGATTGGAGCAGTGCTTGGATACATATCATGCATATTACTCATATCCTATACAATTCCTGTTCCGCCTGAGATGTACTTTGGGCTCGACCACCTCCCCATCCGAATAGCACCTGAAAACTTCCTTATAGCAGGAGCATTCTCCATGGTAATCAACATCTTAGCCGGTATAAATCCAGCCCACAGAGCCTCAAAAATGGACCCGGTGGAGGCGATTCACAGTGTCTGACAAAAACATAATCCAGATAACAAACCTGACAAAAGTTTATGGTGACGGTGTTAAAATAAAAGCCCTCGATAACGTCAACCTGACGATTGGACGCGGGGAATTCATGGCAATCGTGGGTCCCTCAGGCTCCGGAAAAAGTACACTCTTGAACATGATTGGAATCCTTGACACACCCACAAGCGGAACAATCACATTAGACGGGGTTAATATCACAAAAGCATCTGAAAAAGAACGCTCCGAAATGAGAAACCAGAAACTCGGATTCATCTTCCAATACCACCACCTGCTGCCCGATTTTAATGCTGTGGAAAACGTGATGATGCCATTACTCATAAACGGAATCAAACCTGCTAACGCCAGGACAAAAGCCTATAAAATGCTTGAAGAAGTGGGGCTTGGTGAAAGAATAAACCACAGACCAAGACAACTTTCAGGAGGAGAAAACCAGAGAGTTGCAATCGCACGAGCACTTGCAAACAGCCCGGACATCGTCATAGGAGACGAACTCACAGGCAACCTCGACTCCAAAACAAGCGAGAAAATCTACGAACTGCTGCGCAAACTCAACAGAGAATATAACCAGACATTCATCCTCGTAACACACGACGAACAAATGGCAGAAAAAACCGAGCGAATTATCAGACTCGTGGACGGCAAAATCACAGAAGATAAATTAACTTGAAATTAAACCCTCATGAGGGTTTGATTTAATAAACAATATAAAGGATGGCGTAGATGTTGCGCTACATGAACACTGATACTTCACGCGTTATTTTTGATCGTGCAAACAGGCTTTTGTGTGGCGGCGTAAATAGTCCAGTGCGTGCTATTAAGCCGTATCCGTTTTATGTTAAAAGAGCAAGCGGCTCGAAAGTCATTGATGTTGACAGTAATGAATTTATCGACTATTGCATGGCTTACGGGCCAAAGTTCTTTGGACATGAACATCCTGCCATAAAAAAAGCAGTAACAGAGCAGCTTGAACGCGGCTGGTTGTACGGAATTCCAACCGAAGCAGAGGTTAACATTGCAGAGAAAATCACAAACCTGTATCCAAGTATCGACATGGTGCGTTTTGTTTCCACTGGTACCGAAGCTACGCTGGGTGCTATCCGCATTGCAAGAGGTTACACAAACAAAAACAAGTTTATAAAAATCGAGGGAGGGTTTCATGGTGCACACGATTCTGTACTGGTAAAAGCAGGTTCCGGGGCAACAACTCATGGAGTTCCGGACTCACTTGGAATACCTAAAAGTGTTACAAAAGATACGCTTCAAATACCTTACAACGACGCAGAAGCACTGGTTAATGTGATTGAACAAAACAAAAATGATGTTGCAGCATTGATTATTGAGCCTGTGCTTGGAAACATTGGGCCAATACTTCCGGAAAAAGATTACCTTACAGAGGTTAGAAAGATTACAGCAGAAAACGACGTAGTTTTGATTTTCGATGAAGTAATAACAGGGTTCAGAATATCACAGGGCGGTGCACAGGAACACTATGGAGTAACACCTGACATGACTACGCTTGGCAAAGTGCTCGGCGGTGGCTTTCCAATTGGCGTAATCGGGGGAAAACGCGAGATCATGCAAATTGTAGCACCATCGGGACCAGTATATCAGGCAGGCACATTCAATGCAAACCCGGTGTCTCTTGCAGCAGCAGGTGCAGTGCTGAAGCTTATAGAACAAAAAGCAATATATAAAAACCTGAATGACATGGGTGACAAGCTCAGGGCAAGCCTTGCTGATATAATTATGGATAAAAAGTTGCCGTATAGTGTCGGTGGCACAGCAAGCATGTTCAAGCTGTTCTTTGGAAAAAAGCCAAAAAACTACACAGAAGCTCTACAGTGCAACAAAGAAGCATACTACCAGTTTTTCCAAAGAATGCTAAAGAACGGTGTGTTTTTACCACCCTCGCAATTCGAGACCAACTTCCTATCAACAGCACACAGTGAAGACGACATCGAAAAAACAGTTGAAGCATACAGAATAAGTTTGTGAGGTTGAAATAGGGTTTGGATTTATTGGATTACTAAGAGCATGTAACGAAATAACATATCGATCCAGAACTCAAAAAAATTGAAACCGCAAGAGCTCGACTACTCCGTAGCCGAGAATTATTTTCTGCACTCGATTGCTTGCGCAATCGAGAGTCAATGACCTCGGACGTCGCTACGCAAAGTCCGGGGCATCAAGACGATGCTCGATGGTTCAGGATTCAGTTGGATGACATGGATTTCCTCTTTTTTGCGGCGCAGGACAGTGCAAAGATTTGGTCGAATATAATCCGACAGGTTGCTAAATCGGAGAGCATAGGCACTGATGCTTCGCTCTCTCGGAAAAATGACCGAATTAGAAAGAGATGGATTATTCCACCTCTTTTATTTTAGTTGAAAATTGTGCAGATGCCTCAAGACCAAAAATGGTTGGATTTTCTGATGCAATCATGCTCTCAGAGGATATTGTACTGAACTTTTATTTAGAATCCTATTTAACTCCTATGGCTTCGCAATATGTAGATCCTCAAATTTGACTTTCTTCAGTGTTTTTTTACCATTCTGAATTCTAATTTCTACGCCTTCCTTTTGAATTGCTTTTGGAACCCGCACATTTCCGCCACCCATTGCAACAAATCTTCTTTCGTAATAAAGCTCGTCATCATCCCACCATGGAAGTGGAATGTTATTATATAGAACGATACACTTTTCGATAGGTCTATTAGGGTGGAGAATCCTTATTCCCCAATCGCTATCTACAGGTTTTTTGGTGGGCTCACAGAACCTCTCTACGATGAACTCAATCTTGCGCTCTTTGAGGAGTCTCAGGATTAGGACTATGTAAAGTGGAATAAACCCAATAATTGATACAACTATTGTAAGAACGTCTACCATCTATTGTATTCTCCAGACGCAAATTTAATTGTTAAAATTACTAAAAATAAAGTAAGTAAAAAAATTAAAACAGTAAAGAATAAAATGAATTTGTTTTATTTTAATATTTTTTTATTAAATTCTTCTTCAGATTTTATATTTCTTTCTAATTTCTCCTCAATCCTCATTGCAGTATTTTTTCCATCTTGTATAACGTCCATATTCTATCAAATTTGATATCATGTTATTAAATTTTGTGGTGTAGTGTAGTCTATAAAATTTTTGACTGTGGATCATCAATATTAATCCACACTTGAAACCCCTGTGCGCCTGATTATTGACTTTAAATTGAAGAGTTGTTTCCGCACACGAAGTATGCGGTTCTGCGAAAGCGAAGTTGTGCAGTGCTTGCGCAATCAAGAGTTACAATCAAGAGTTAAAAGCTACCGGCTATTTTGATCCAGATAGGTGACTGACACCACACTTGAGACGATACATCCTGCCAGAAGATATAGTGATACTTCCCAACCAAGTTCAACGAAGCCATTTCCATTCATATACTGGATACTTCCATAAACTGCTGTCACAATAAAAGTAACTGCAAGCGCGACTATTCCCCCACCCAGGAGTGACCATGGATATATAACACTGCGATGATTAGAAAAAAATATGGATGTGAAAATAAATGCAAGAGCAAATACGAGAACTACTATCGGTGCAGGTAGCATTACCTTTTGAGGAGTGTCTGAGACCATATATATAATACCAAGAATCACTGCATACAGAACAAATGCCATCAACATAACAAGGGCAAATCCTCGAACAAACTGATTATCTAAAGACTTAATGGTCATCCACTATATAAATAGATAAAGTGCTATATATGGTTTACTAAAACAAAATAGCTTCAAGAGTTTCGGTTTTCAATTTGACAGGTCCTTTTTGGTCTATTGAAGCTTCTTTGGTTTTGCTAAAAGATTGTAATCACCTTGATGTCGCAGCCATCACTGCATTCGCAAAATCCTCTGGAGTGGCACCAGGCGAATCCACATTTTCTTTAAGATATACTTCTTTTAGTGTGTCTATTATTATCTTTTTATCTAACGCAGCATTTTTTAAAGATTGAGCCATTATATTCAACGAGTCTTCTGGAAATATGAAAAAATCACCGGTAAATAAAATATCATCAATTTTTCCGTCTTTTTCTTTTAAAAAAACACGTATCAGTCCGCCTGCTGATTTATACAATCCTTGTTGATAGCTGGGTATATTGATTTTCATTTCTATAACCTGTAAATAAATTCTGTTGATCGATACTTGGGAAGCAAGTCTTGCACCAGTTCCTCTTCGTACGGTGTCAACCCAGAGTCTTCAAATTCTATTCCAAAGGATTTCTCAAATCCCTTCTTAATCGCTGCTTTTAGTTCATCCAGATCAACATCATAACCTAATTCCTTATTTATCCAACTAACCCTGCTTTTCGCTGATTTCAATCCTTTACTTTCATATTTTATCGTTGGGACATTCAACACCTTAAAAGCAGTATCCATGTCAAAATCAACCAGCAGTGAACCGTGCTGCAGGAGAGTCACATCTCTTCGTGCCATGCATCCACCAGATATCTTCCCGCCATTTACAATTAAATCGTTTATAGGCTTAAATTCTGCATCCAGTCCGAGGTATTTTAATGCTTCTATGAAACCATCCATGATCCTCTCGTAGGATGCAATAAAATCTGATGGAATATTATGTATTTTTCTATCTACCACCACCTCAAAGTTCAACTGTTTTGAATCCATATAACCTGCCCCGCCCCCGGTCGAACGCCGTACTACTTTAACATCATTTTCCCTGCAATAATTTAGATTC
Source organism: Candidatus Argoarchaeum ethanivorans (assembly GCA_905067535.1). The sequence continues at coordinate 7,604 of CAJHIR010000015.1, read as the reverse complement.
AGTTCAGCCTCTGCACATTGATGGTATCCAAGGAACACGGATTTTGATGTGTATCGCTCCAGATATAATGTGTCTGGACTTTTTTGTTCTATATGAGAGATGAACATTGCCTCGTGCACTGCCATCGCTTCATAAGGATCTATCAAGCCAATATCAAGGTATCTCCATTTCATCACTATTCAATCCATCATCAGTTATCAATTACTAGTTATCAGCTACTCAAACGACAGACACAGATAAATACATTCTCCTTATGATGCCTTACAGAAGCTATATTGGGTATGAAGTCACAACAATTCATGCAGGAGATGTTTTTATGATGAAAGGATTTACAACAAAAGCGGTGCGCTATGGAGAGAACACCTGCCCAGTAACAGGAGCGCTGACAACACCAATATACCAGACCACCACCTATGCTTTTGAAACGGTACAGGAATTACGGGACGTACTTGAAAAGAAGAGCGAAGGCTTTGTGTACACACGCGCAGGAAGCCCCACGCAAAAGGTCTTTGAAGAAAAGGTGGCAGCACTTGAAAACGGTGAGAGTGCCATATCATTTGCAAGCGGTATGGCAGCTGTTAGTGCAGCAGTACTTGCTGTGGCGAAGAAAGGTGATCATGTAATCACAAACAATGCCGTCTACGGCAGCACTTATCACCTGTTTGCAGAGATGCTGCCAGGGTTTGGCATCGAAGTATCGATGATCGATGTATCTAACACCAGGGAACTTGAAGAACATCTCAAGGATAACACCAGACTGATCTTCTACGAGACCCCTGCAAATCCAACCATGAACTTGATCGACATAAAAAAGATCTCAAAGTACCATCCTCTCTCGATGGTGGATAATACCTACATGACACCATATCTTCAAAACCCACTGGATCTTGGTGCAGATGTAGTTATTCACAGTGCCACCAAATACATCTGCGGGCATGGTGATGCTCTTGGTGGCATTATCGTATCGAATGCAGAATTTATCCAGCGTGTACGCCCCATCCTCAGGGATTTTGGAGCAGCTTTAAGCCCTTTTAATGCCTGGCTTCTGATTCGCGGCATCAAAACGCTCTCTCTTCGCATGGGCCGCCACTGCGAAAACGCTCAAAAAGTTGCAGAGTTCCTGCAAAAACATCCTGCGGTTAAAGAGGTGTATTATCCTGGACTAAAAAGCCATCCACAACACAATCTTGCTAACAAACAGATGCGTGGGTTCGGCGGCATGATAGCGTTTGAGATGAATAGCTACAACGATGCTGAAACCTTCATAAACAGTCTTGAACTATGCACTCTTGCAGTAAGCCTTGGAGATATGAAAACCCTCGTCCAGCATCCAGGCACCATGACTCATGCAGTGGTTCCGGGAGAAAAGCGGGAGAAGATTGGAATCACAGACAGACTAATCCGAATCAGTGTTGGGATAGAAGATGTTGAAGATCTGTTATCTGATCTGGAACAAGCACTGCACAACTCCGTTGTGCAGAGTTGTCGATAACCTTTAATTCTCGAGTGCGCCAGCACTGCACAACTTCGTTGTGCAGAAAATAACGGTTAACGGCAAATTCTCGATTGTGCAAGCAATCGAGTGCGTCAGCAATCGAGTGCAGAAAATAATTCTTGATTCCTATGAAAAACTTCACTACTGTTATTGTTTCTTCAAGCGATGTCAATATTTTACTATGAACTACCAAAAGTCATCTCTTCCAGAACTCGGGTATGAATAATATGAGCACTGTAATTACTTCAAGCCGTCCTATCCACATGTTCAGGATAAGCACGATTTTGCCAACTGCTGGAATAGCTGCATAGCTCGACATCGGACCTACCAGATTAAGACCTGGCCCAACGTTTCCAAGTGTTGCGGCAGATGCACTGAGACTGCTTATGAAATCAAGGCCAAGACCTGAAAGTATTAATGTGCTGGCAACAAAAGCAAATATGTACAGTGAGATAAAGCCAACTACAGACTGCATTATTTCACTCGGTATTGCTTTTCCTGCAAATCGAACTGGTTTTACTACATGTGGATGCAGGGCTTTGAAAAGTTCTCTGTAGCCATATTTTACAATCAATGATATTCGTACAACCTTCATCGCACCCCCGGTTGAACCTGCACAGCCGCCAATGAACATGAGAAGGAATAAAATAGTCCTTGAAAAATCACCCCACCGGTTAAAATCAGCTGTAGCAAAACCTGTGCCGGTCATGATGGATACTACCTGAAACGTGCTTAAACGTATTGATTCAACGATATCTAATCCTGATGCCTTAAGCTGCATAGCAACCAGGAGTGTTGCTGTGCCTAAAATAAGAGTGTAAACCTGGAATTCACGGTCATTGACTAAACTTTTCTTATTTACAAAAAATGTTTTATAGTGTAGTGCGAAGCTTGCGCCTGCTATAAACATGAACAATATTATTATTACTTCAACATAAGGATTGTGAAATGCCATTATGCTTCCCTCGTGTGGTAAAAAACCTCCTGTTGCCATGGTGGAAAACGTAGTAGTAACAGCATCGTACACAGTAAGCCCTGCAAGGTACAGCAGTATCATCTCTGCAATTGAGAATACTAAATATACAGACCAGAGTATCTTGGCAGTGGCTTTCAAGTGTGGCGTTAGTTTATCTGATTCAGGGCCTGGTGCTTCTGCCTTGAATAGCTGTCTTCCTGCAACCCCAAGCCCTGGTGCTATTGCAAGTACAAGCACTATAATTCCCATGCCGCCAAGCCATTGTGTCAGGCTTCGCCAGAATAGAAAACTTCGTGTATGCCCCTCAATATCAGTAAGTATGGTTGAGCCTGTGGTGGTAAGACCAGCCATTGATTCGAAGAGTGCATCTACAGGGTGCAATCCATAGAGTAGATATGGTATAGCTGCGAAAATAGTTACGACAAACCATCCGACAGCAACGATGGCAAAGCTTTCGCGTCTTCTGAACTCGCCTTTAGACTTTAGTGCGAGTGAAAGAATCACTCCAGAGATTGCAGTGATTATAGATGCTGCTACAAAAACATTGATAGATTCCGGTTCTTTGTAATATATCGCTACTATAATTGGCAGGAGCATTGATGCTGCAAGTAATATCAGCAGTTTGCCTATTACATTGAATACTATTTTATAATCCATCGCTACCTATTTGAAGAGTTTTTCTACTTTTTCAATGGCATCCGGAAGGCTAAATATCACCACTTTATCCCCGGGTTCGATGGTATGTCTTCCAGATGGGACGATCACTTTACTATCTTTAACAATAGCACTTATAATTGCATTTCTTGGAAAGTTGATATCACTTAATTGTTTGTTGATGATTTTACTCCCCTTTTTTGCTGTAAGTTCGATAATATTGGCTTTTTCGCCTTCAAGGTTTATCAAATCTTCAACTCCGATTCGCATGGTGAATTTCGCCACTTCATTTACTGTTGCAATTAACGGGTTGATGGCTACATCAATACCAACCATCTCAAAGAGTGCAGCATATTCCGGATGATCTGCCCTTGAGATTACTTTTTGTGCTCCAAGCTCTTTTGCAAGTAGTAAGCAAAGTAAGTTTTTTTCGTCTTTGTTGGTCACTGCAACGACTGCTGTCATCGCACCAAGGTTTTCTTCTTTTAGCAATTTCAAATCAGTCCCATCACCGTTTATTACAAGCACGTTTGGAAACAGTTCTGCAAGTTCACTGCATCGCTTTTTATCTGTTTCAATGATTGTAATGTCATGATCTGCTCTTGTCAATTCTTCAAGCAGATAATATCCAACGTTTCCCCCACCAACAATTAATATTTTCTCATCTTTATCTTTTAACTCCCCAAAGCTTGCCCGCATCGTGTCAATTGCCTCTGTTTTACCGACTACAAACACTCTATCATCCGCTCGTATAACATCTTCACCATGTGGTATCAACAGTTTTCCCCCTCTAAATATGCCTGTTATGATGCAGCAATCAGAAATATTGCTGTCTTTGAGTTTTTTTCCTGTTATACTGTTGTTCTTTGCTTCAAACTCCATCATCTCAACCTTACCACCAACCAGATCTTCAATACTCAGTGCACAAGGTACCGAGATTACCTTGGCTATCTCACGTGCAAGTGAAAGTTCAGGACAGATCATTGCATCCACACCAAGTTCCTCACGGCTGTCAACTGGCTTGTTAATATAGTCCGGACTGCTTACACGTGCAATTGTCTTTATATTCTTGGAGAGTAATTTCGCAGCCATGCAGGCTAATATATTAATCTCATCCATACCAGTTACTGCCACAATGAGGCCGGTGTTTGCAACTCCGGCAGTCTGTAATACGTTAATATCTGCCCCGTTACCGTGCATCGCCTGCACATCAAGTTCTTCAACTGACTCATACGCATCCCTTTGTTTCTCAATAACTACAACATCATTTTTTTTAGACAGGTTTTGTGCTATGTGATAGCCAGTTTCACCAGCTCCAATAATTATAATTCGCATGTAAATCAATATCCATAACTCAAAGAACCCTACTCTCCCTTACCTTATACAATATTAGTTTTACGATAAAAAGTTTGATGTTGGCAGGAGCTATTAAACTATCTTTAAAATTCCATATTCAAACTTTTTAGGTTCTCTCTGTAATTCGTGTTGCAAGCACATTTCCACTCTTCCGGGGGTCTGGTCACTACAACACGATGGTACACAAAGACTCAAAAATGATACAATTCCCTGGTAAATCATTATTTGTGAGTTACCTTATTTATGCGTGGCTCCACATAGTACAGGTTCATGTACCCAGGTAACAGAAACCATAACCGACAAACCTCTGTTTTTCGTCAAGACTGGTAAGGATAAACCTGTCCGATTCGATGTATGCAATATTTTTTGAACCTGAAAGCGTTAAAACACATTCACTTCCCTGTTCGGCGTAATCAACGACATCGCCGTTTGTAATAATCTTTTCGACACGTACTGGTGCTGACTGGAGTCCTGCAAAGATGTGCAGCATTGCGCCCACAAAAACGCGTTTTGTGAACTGTGAGAGTGTGCAGTTCAGCGTGAAATCTGTTGTTACTGTCTCGTTATTTGAAATCACATATCCCCGGTCTACATCCTTTGACTGGATGTTTTTCAGTGCCAGTCCGACCCTTGCACCTGCCGCGGCACTTTTCACATTAACGTCATGCATCTGAATCGACCGGATCTCAACCGGCTTATCGACTGGCATCATTGCGATCTTGTCCTTTGCATGTATCGTGCCCTGTTTGACGACACCAAGAACCACGCAACCGATGCCCGTTACATTGAAGACCTGGTCGATTACAACACGCGGCGGAAGCCCGTTTAATCGTGAGAGTTCGTAATCCACCTTTTCGTCTGTCGAAGCGATCATCTTTTTCAACTCTTCCATTCCTTCAAACGTGGTGGTGGATACAGCGATCTGATCCCAGTTCTCAAGAATAGTGCCTGTTGTAATCTTCCTGATGCGTTTCTTCAATTCATCGAATGCACCCTGGTATGCGAGATCTGATTTTGTCAGAACGACGAGCCCATGCCTGCAGCCTGCTATGTTTAGGGCAACAATACACTCTCCTGTGTACGTGTCAGGACCTGTTGGAGGAATGCACAAAAGCACGATGTCTGTGAGGTTTAGTGCTGTTATGAGCGGTTTTATTGACTTTGGATAACCAGTGGCATCAACTACTATGAGCACTGTACCGCTTTTGGCAAAGTCATACATGGTAACATCTGAGATGTTTCCTTTTTTGCCAAGTTTTGATGCAAGAGCTGTTCTACCACTCTGGTAACTTCCAATGATTGCAACTTTTGTCATATCTATTCCTTTGCTTTTCTATTTGATTTTTAACTATAAAAGTGTACAGACTTTAACGAGAGAAAAATAAAAAAATTGGAATGCGAGCTTTTTATTTTTATCAATAAGTATAAACATAACTATATAAAGGCTTTTCGTTTTTCAAAAACTGCACAACGTCGTTGTGCAGAAAATAACCAGCAAGAGAATGTTCTGTGTTTATACTTTCCTATACGTTCAAAAACTGCACAACTTCTTTGTGCAGAAAATAACCATGAACTGCATACAACGTAAGCAGAGCTAACCGGCAACCTTTGATTCTTGATTGCGCTAGCAATCAAGTGCATAGAAAATAACCAGCAAGAGAATGTTCTATGTTTATACTTTCCTATACGTTCAAAAACCTGGCAGGGGCTTAAAATGGATACAAAAAAGAGAAGAAAAAAGGAAACAAAAGAAGAAAATGAAGCTGGTTGTGCTTGTTGGATATGTCGCGCCAAGAAATGTTTTATAAAGTTCCCTCTAACAATTGTTTTACTTTTTTATGAAACTTTGCTATGCTGCCATTGTTTTCAATTACCATGTCAGCGTGTTCAATAGCTGCTTTGATGCCCCAACCAAGCTCGCGCTCCTCACGGGAAAGAAATGCATCCCTACCCATTATGCGATCTGTTCGTTTCCTTTTTTGTATGCGTTCAAGCCGTTGTTCAGCAAAAGCTTTCACAGCGACAAGAACAAAATCGTCGCCAAATTTCCCCTTGAAATACTCTACTTCATCAGAACTTCGCACACCATCCACCACAACAACCGAAGCATCAAAACTCAAAATCTTTGGGGTGCACCGAACTGCTACCACATCGGAACCATGGCGACAACGGAGTTTCATTGCAATAGCACCAGTGTTAGCATCAGACATATCAGCAGATATCCGCGCAACCTCCTCTCGAATCACATCGCCCATATTCACAACTGGCATACCAAGACCTGATGCGACCTTTGATGCTTCACCTTTACCAGAGGCAGGCATCCCAACAAACGCAACAATTTTCATCGACACGTTACAGAGTGACCATGCCAAATAAATCTTTTTAACCATCAGGGACTGTCAACTTACTCAGGTGTTGTATCTTCTCATGTTTTGATGTCCGGTATTCCATTTTTCTTGTTAGAAAGGCGAGTATTCTTTGATATGTCTTGTATTTCCTTTCTCCATTCTGCCTGGCGCAGTATGCCGCGAAGTGTGATTGTTTCTCTTGTTGTTACTATTGAGCGTCAGAGGATGCGTTTTATCATGGGGAGTGTTTTGTCCTGTCTGTGTAGGGGATATCCAGATTTTTTCATCATTTTGCTGAAGTGGTCGATCAGGAGATTGAATTCGTATTTTGATGCAATCTCGATCTCTGTTGGGTTTTAGGTTGCAGAGTTCGTATAGGATCACAGCAGCGAGGTGTACCACCACAATTTAATTTAAAATATTTTTTAATTGTTTTCTTGTAATTTGATGGTATCAGATAGAAAGCTTTTTCAAGGTTCTTTCAATCTATCCAGCATTTCTTCCGCTTTTGTTCTCACCGGTTCATACTCGCTTTCACTCAACTCATTTAAGATTTTTAATACAAAAGCTGAGTCAAGTTTTGGCAGTGCATTGGAGATTAATTCTAATGCTCCTTCTTTAGCATGGTTATGACTGTTTGATAAATCTTCAATAACGTGCTGTAATGACCTTTGCAGCTTATCAAGTAGATCTCTAACATTATCTGGAAGCTTATCGAAATTAGCTGCTACCGCCTCTGCAACAGCCCTAGCAGCCTCATCCTTTTCTGCAAGCT
>CAJHIR010000014.1 GCA_905067535.1 Candidatus Argoarchaeum ethanivorans | reverse complement strand
ATTATAGCTATGAGTGAAGCTTCAAGCAATCTTGCCCGCTTCGATGGCTTGCGTTATGGTCATCATGCTGAGGAAGGCGACTGCCACACGAGTTTTTCAAAAACGCGTGCAGAAGGATTTGGAGACGAAGTGAAACGACGTATACTATTAGGAAGCTATGCGCTCTCGGCAGGCTACCACGATAAATACTATCTAAAAGCCCTCAAAGTTAGAACCCTGGTAAAAAAAGACTTTGAAACCGCGTTTAAAACGTGTGATATGCTGCTTGCACCAACCATGCCTTACCCTGCTTTTAAACTCGGGGAAAAAATAAAAGACCCGTTGAGTTTATACTTAGCAGATGTGAATACTGTGCCAATTAATCTCGCGGGAGTTCCGGCTGTTTCAGTTCCTTGCGGTTTTGAAAATAAACTCCCGGTTGGTCTTCAACTGATAGGAGATTTCTTTGATGAGAAAACCATACTGCAGGCAGCTCACAACTTTGAAAATAGTACAGATTTTCATAACAGGCGGCCAGGTGGCGAATAAAATGGCGTATGAAAACAAGGATCAGGTAAAAATCGGGCTTGAAATACACATTCAATTAAACAAGCTCAACACCAAGATGTTCTGCGGGTGCCGTACAGACTATCACTCTGATGAGCCTAATACACATACCTGTCCGATATGTCTCGGGCTTCCGGGTGCTTTACCAGTGGTGAATAAAAAAGCAGTGGAGTGTGCCATTAAAGTGGGACTTGCATTAAACTGCAAGATCAGCGAGTACACACAGTTCTACAGAAAAAACTACTACTATCCAGACCTGCCAAAAGGATTTCAGATAACACAATATGATTACCCAATAGCACACGATGGCTCAATAATTATAGAAGGAGAAGACGGTGAACGCTGTGTTCGTATTAATCGGGCACACATGGAAGAAGATCCTGGAAGATTAGTGCACGAAGGAAGCATTGAACACTCCAAATACACGCTTGTAGATTATAATCGCTCTGGAGTGGCACTGCTTGAAGTAGTCACAGAACCAGACCTTCAAAGTCCAAAAGAAGCTCGTCGGTTCCTTGATAAATTGCGAAACATTATTGAATATCTTGATGTGAGTGATGTAAACCTTGAGGGAGCGGTAAGGGTGGATGCCAATATATCCATAATGGGCGGACAGCGCAGTGAGACAAAAAACATCTCCTCTCACAAAGCATCTGAAAAAGCCCTCCTCTATGAGATTGTACGCCAGAAAAACGTGCTTCGCCGCGGCAAAACCGTAGTGCAGGAAACGCGCCACTTTGACGAGGCACGTGAGATCACAGTAAGCCTTCGAACCAAAGAAGAAGCTCATGATTACCGGTATTTCCCTGAACCAGACCTTGTACCGCTTCGAATCGCAGATTTAGCTCCGATGATAAAAGAAACGCTGCCAGAACTGCCGGATGCCCAGAGAGAGCGTTTCATCGTGCAATATGGCATACAGGAGGAACATGCAAAAACTATGACCGCCGAATTAAAGCTTGCGACATTCTTTGAAGAGGTGCTTTTTAAAGGTGCTGACGTGATGCTTGCCTCCACATGGATAGCTGACATGCTCAAAGGCGAACTTAACTACAGAGGCAAAACCATCGACTCTTTCAGTAAAACAGATTTGTTAGAGATACTCTCTCTACTGGAAAAAAATAAGATCACTGAGAAAAGCGGGATTGAGATCGTAAGAACACTGCTTGATACACAAAACCAGAGCGTTTCTCGCATAGTAAAGGGGAAAGGTTTACTTAGAATAGACGGCGACGAGGTTACGGAAATGGTGAAACAGGCAGTAGAGGGAAACAAGGATGCTGTAGCAGATTACAAAAATGGTAAAAACGAGGCACTGAACTTTATCGTTGGAGCAGTAATGAAAAAAACAAGGGGTAGAGCAGATCCAAAAAAAGTTAGAGAGCTTATAATACAGCAACTACATAGAGTTAAAGTTATATAATGAAAGGAGAATTATGCAATATGGCCAAAAGACCACTGGACATCCTAAATGACGCTCTTGATTCAAATGTGCTTATAAGACTCAAAGGACAACGTGAGTTCCGTGGACAATTGCAGGGATATGATATGCACATGAATCTGGTGATGGACAATGCCGAGGAGATATTAGCTGATAACTCCACAAAAAAATTTGGGACCATAGTGGTTCGTGGGGATAATATTATATTCATCTCCCCTTGATTAAAAAAAGGTAATAGCATGACTAAAGGAACTACTTCACAGGGAAAAAGACAAAAGCGCACACACATCAAATGTCGGCGGTGCGGCAAGGTAGCTTTTCATACAAGCAAAAAAGCCTGTTCATCTTGTGGTTTTGGACGAACAAAGCGAATGCGAAACTATAAATGGCAGCGAAGAGCAGGACATTAAATCGTTGTTTAAAACCCTGAAAATTCTGTGTGATAAGATTGGTGAATCATATTGCAAGAAGAATGTGGTGTGGCAGGGATTTCTTTTAAAGAGAATTCCAATAATGCTGCATCTTCCCTATATTGTGCATTATTTGCGCTCCAGCACAGGGGACAGGAGTCAGCAGGCATCTCTATTTATGATGGAACAACAACACGCACAAAAAAAGGCATGGGACTTGTTCCGCAGGCTTTTAGAAAAAATGACCTCAACGACCTCTCATCAACGGTTGGCATAGGGCATGTTAGATATTCTACCACCGGGGATTCAAGCATTGAAAATGCCCAGCCACTGGTAATTAATTACAAGGATGGAATCCTATCGTTAGCACATAATGGCAATCTTGTAAACTCGCAGGAACTAAGAGACAGGCTTGTAGCAGAACAACGCATCTTCCACTCGGATTCTGACACAGAAGTCATAGCACAGCTTTTTATAAAAGAATTATCGAAAAAAGATATTATCAGTGCTATAAAAGAAATGGTACGGATGCTTATAGGTTCTTATGCAATCTTAATGCTTATTGGGGACAGGGTCGTAGCTTTCCGAGACCCGCTTGGCATAAAACCACTGTGTATTGGAAAACTTGAAGGTGGATACATCATTGCTTCTGAAAGTTGCGCGATAGACGTCGTTGGAGGGACATGCATCAGAGACGTTAAACCAGGCGAACTGATTACCCTCCGGAATGGAGCAATAGAAGCAAGACAATTATACAATTCAAAACACAGCGCTCACTGCATCTTTGAGCACATATACTTTGCACGAGCAGACAGCATCCTTGACAGCAAACTCACCTATCAATCTCGCATAAGGGTCGGTGAAACACTATATGATGAACACCCGGTAAACGCAGACATTGCATTTCCTGTTCCGGACTCCGGGACCACTTTTGCCATTGGATATGCACATCGTTCAGGCATACAATATCTTGAAGGGCTGATAAAAAACAGGTACAGCGGGCGCACTTTTATCATGCCTGGACAGAATATGCGTGAAGCGGCAGTGCGGCTTAAACTCAACACCATAAAACAAAATATAAAGGGGAAGAGTGTGGTGATCGTTGATGACAGCATTGTCAGAGGGACTACTTCCCGCCGTATCGTTGATATGGTGCGAGCGGCAGGGGCAAGGGAAGTGCATGTGCGCATTGGAAGCCCACCGATCATCGCACCCTGCTACCTTGGAATCGACATGCCAACACGGGATGAACTCATAGCTTCTGATAAAACAGTTCGCGCCATAGAAGCTCTGATCAATGCAGACAGCCTTGGATATATCAGCCTTGAAGGACTAATAAAATCTATTGGCATACCAGCAGAGGACTTTTGCACAGGTTGTTTTACCGGTGTATACCCGGTGGAGATACCAGGTGAACAGTGTACCAGAGCACAGCTTAAAATAACTGAATTTTAAGTCCCCTGCAAAAGAATCACACAAAATATAAATAACACCACATACATATAATTTTAAATCAATTCGAAATGTATAACTGTACTTATAAAAATGATGATGATAAGAGGATAATGAAATGAAACCATTAAAAAATATACTTATAGGAATTGGAATACTGGTCACAATTACGATAATAGCGATGGCAGCGCCAATCGTAACTATAACCTATCCCGATGAGGGAAAGACTGTGAATGGCACTGTCACTGTGAGCGCAAGTGCCAGTGACCCTGATGGAAATATCACGAACGTAAGCTTCGACTACTCAGACAATGGTGGGTCAAACTGGAATCCTATAGGCGATAACACAACATCCGATCCTTACACGGTTCAATGGGACACAACAGGTCTAACTGATGGGTCAAACTATCTTATCCGTGCCACTGCTATGAATGATACTGGCGAAACAGCTTCTGACGAATCAAACACCACATTCATAGTGCAAAACACGGTCAGCACTCCAACATCTCCTGATATCACTAATGTTATTGTTACGTCTGGTGCGACAGATGCTACTGTTTCTTTTGATGTGAATCAGAGTGATGCAAAGACCCGTATTAAGTATGGAACAACTTCTTTAGATAGCTGGAGTGATTGGGATAACTCTACACCATACAGCATTGAGTTAACTGGTCTTACCAATGGAACAACATACAACTACAGCCTCTATGCCTATAACGCATCAGACACAACGTGTTCTACCAACACAACAATCGACACGTTTACCACAAAACAATCAGCACCTAAGATTATAACCCCAGACTCAACTCCCAAAGATGTCGAAAGTGTAGAAGAAGAGAAGGTAACATTCTATGTTGAGGCTGACCAGATCGTTAACATAAGCTGGGCACTCGACGGAGATAACAAACAAACAAACACCAGTGTAAAAAATGCCACTTTTATCACAACTGCGAGTACTGGCACGCATAATGTAACAGCTAATGCCAGTAACAACAATGGTTGTGTGATCCAGACTTGGAACTGGACTGTCCACCCCAAGTTCTACAACACTGGCAATCGCATCTGGGCTGCCGATATGGACTTGAATACTACATATACATGGACTGCCCAGAGTTTCTCAGGATTCTTCTATGATATTGATAATGATGTGAAAAGCGAGACGATGACTATCACTCTTGCTTCCAAGACTAATAGAAATATTGATGACGGTAAATTGGTGTATGAATCCAAGCCTGTTAATATAAAATACGAGCATGATGCTTGGGGTAACTACACTGCGATTGGCTTTCTGGCTGCGAAATATTTTGCAGGATACATCGACAATGGCGTTGTGGAAAAAAAAGATATGGTTTCGAGAGGGTATCTTTCTGAAGTGTTAATCGATGAAGATGAAAAACACACCATTACCATTGGAAGCACTCTACCTCTTAAGGAAGGGTATGCACTAAAAGCCATTGACATCAGTGTAGAGGATACACTGGTGCGATTTGTACTCTTAAAAGATGGTGAAGAAGTCTCTGGGAGCGATGAAATTGTCGATAAAGGTAAAAACTACGTATACCAGAAAAAAATTGGCAGTGTCAGTGATGTTCCAATAATACTTGCGTATGTTGAAACTGTTTTCCATGGCAGGGAGACAGATGCAGCATTCATTCACGGAGTATTCCAGATTTCAGATAGCCCGACAAAAATTGAAACTGGCGATACCTATGGCATCATGAAAGTGAAACAACGAAGTAACAGCGGCATTAAAATGGAAAATGATGACTCCTTTGATTTATCAAGAGATAGCAATGTGGAGATCATGGGCGATATCAAGTTTAAGGTTGCAGATTCTGATACTTTGCGGTTTGCACCATTTGTGGAAGGACTTGACGAACTGCGAGGAACAGTTTCATACAGTGAAGGTGCTTTTGATTGGACGCCGTTTAACTTTGAAGGATTATATTATGACTTTGATACTGGCTTCGGGAGTGAGACATTAAAAGTCATAAATGCATCTGGTAGCAGCATCGATGAAAATGATTTGGTCTATGAATCCAAGCCGATCAACACCAAGTTTGAACATGATGACTGGGGCAAGTACGATCTTATTGGTTTTATGGCTGAGAAATACTTTGCTGCTTATAATAACACAAATTCAGAAGTAAGTTCCAGTAAAGATCTACTCTCAAGAGGGTACCTTTCTAAAGTGTTAATCGATGAAGACGAAAAACACACCATCACCATTGGAAGCACTCTGTCCCTCAAGGAAGGGTATGCACTAAAAGCTATTGACATCAGTGTAGAGGATACACTGGTGCGATTTGTACTCTTAAAAGATGGTGAAGAAGTCTCTGGGAGCGATGAAATTGTCGATAAAGGTAAAAACTACGTATACGAGAAAAAGATCGGCAGTGTCAGTGATGTTCCAATAATAATTGTGTATGTTGAAACTGTTTTCCATGGCAGGGAGACCGATGCAGCATTTATTCACGGAGTATTCCAGATTTCAGAGAACCCCATAGAACTCGATAGTGGTGATGAGTACGGGATAATGGAAGTGACGAGTACAAGTCACGGAATTGAGATGAAAAACAAGGAAGAGACAATATCCCTTGGTGCTGGTGACACGATCGATGTGATGGGAGAAATTCGTTTTAAGGTAGCAGATTCTGACACTCTGCGATTTTATCCATATATCACAGTGGATGTTGAAGCCGAAGCTGCCAGTAAGCTTAGCATCACTGCGCCAGATACTGCTTCTAAGCGTGACACGATAACAATCACTGTAACAGCAGGCAGCGAGTCAATTTCAGGCGCTGACGTGGAGTTCGACGGCGAAAATATCGGCATCACAGATGTAAACGGTGAGGTGCTATATGAACTTACAAATGCTGGAAGCTTTATCATTAATGCTACTAAGTTGGGGTATGAATCTGCATCAAAAACGATAACTGTTGAGGAATACAGCGAGACACAGCTGAGGATTGAATCCAAGAGCGAACTTCTGCAAACCGATATGTTTGAGCTTACCGTAACTGCTGGTGAAACCAACTTATCCGGCGTTGATGTGTCTGTAGACGACAACCCGGTAGGCGTAACTGATACTGGTGGGTTCTTTTCTTATATGTTTGATACAAGCGGCACCCATACAGTAAAAGTTGAAAAGGAAGGGTACGATGCTGCTCTAAAAACAGTGAATGTGATAGAGCCGTCCGCGGAGTTTAAAGCTATTGCATTTAACATAACACCTGTACATGTTACGCACAAAGAACCTGTGTTTATCACAGCAGATATTACGAATACAGGCAACATAAAAGGTGAGCATGCTGTTGAATTAAGAATTAACGGCAGTGTTGTGACATCACAAAATATAACACTCGAACCAGATGAAGTGACTACACTAAATTTCACATACACAGAGTCAAAGCCAGGTAGCTATTTTGCTGAGATTGAGACTATGGGCGGGGAGTTTCAGGTTGTCAAGAAATCGATCGGGTGGTTAGTGTATGCAGGTATTATAACTGCAATCGGGTTGATTGTGATATATTTGGTCACCATGCGCCGTGAAGCCATTGCACCAATAGCCTCAAAAGTTGTAGATGCAAAGGGCCAGCTTGCATCGAAAGTTGTAGATGCAAAGGGCCAGCTTGCATCGAAATTGTCACAGCTGAAAACGAAAATTAAAAAATAACGAAAGGTGTTGCAGCCAGATTGAGAATATACAATAGCTGAGAAGGGAATTATAGTTAGTGATAGAGAATACACGAATCACCAAGGTGAGTGGCTACGGTAAAAAATAACAAAGAGTTTGTTATTACGACAGTGGTTGAGGATTTATATCATGCGGTGGATCAGCAATCACTACTTTCTGTACTGCGTGAGAAAACAGGTAAATACAATATTTTTGACCTTGTGCGTGTCCAGGGTTTTATTGCAGACGAGATAAAATACCTTCCATCTCCTTACAAAGAGATATGCAGAAAGAAGTGGAATGAACAATTATTTTCCACGATTAGAAAGATACGCTGTGTTGATTTGTCGTGCAATGAGCCACTGAATCTTGAGACTTATTATGATTTTTTGAAGCGATTCGAATATGTGATGAGAAATTTAACTAATAAACCAGAAGTAGACTCCTGTATTTTGTATAATCTATGCGCTGCATATAATCTGTTTATAACCAAAACTCCTGTGCATCCAGTTGGCACTCCTTTCCCTGGCGGCTTCAAGGTTCAAAAGATTGGAGACGAATATTTTTGCCCGGTGAAAGATAAGAATAAGTATGTGTTTGAGGCTGTTTGCAGGTTTTGCATAGCTAAACAGTCGAATCTGGTAAAATCGGTATGAGTATATCTATTATCAAGTACAGCCGTGCGTTTTTACTTACCAGCGCTTGTGGATTTGGAGCTTCTGACAAACAAAAGAGAGCGATAGAGACCAATTGGAACCGGCAGTCCTTGACATGTAACGGTTGGAATAGAGGCTAAATTATTTCTTCCCAACAAGCAGCGCTTAACCAAGAACATTCTTCAGGAATTTTCCGGTGTAACTCTTCTCGTTTATAGCAATCTCATCAGGTGTCCCGCATGCAACAACGAGTCCACCATCGTCACCACCTTCCGGACCAAGATCAATGATATAGTCTGCTGATTTGATCACATCCAGATTATGCTCAATAACAACAACGGTGTTGCCTTTGTCCACAAGATCGTTTAACACTGCTATCAATTTCTTGACATCATGGAAATGAAGCCCTGTGGTTGGCTCGTCTAAGAGGTACAACGTCTTTCCAGTAGCTCTCTTTGAGAGTTCCTTTGTGAGCTTGATTCTCTGTGCTTCCCCACCAGAGAGAGTGGTAGACCGCTGCCCAAGCTTGATATACCCAAGTCCAACCCTGACCAGTGTTTCAAGCTTCTGTCTGATTGCTGGAATATTCATAAAGAGATCCAGTGCTTCGGTGGTAGTCATATCAAGGACATCTGCAACCGATTTTCCTTTATACTTGATCTCAAGAGTCTCGCGGTTATACCGTTTTCCGCTGCACTCCTCGCATTCCACGTACACGTCAGGCAGGAAGTTCATCTCGATTTTAATGACGCCGTCGCCGCTACATGCTTCGCATCGCCCACCTCTCACATTGAACGAGAACCTGCCAGGCTTAAACCCCTTTATCTTTGCCTCTCGTGTCTCTGAAAAGATTTTTCGTATTTCATCAAAGACTTTCGTGTACGTTGCAGGATTACTTCTCGGGGTCTTTCCTATCGGGCTCTGGTTAATCACAATCACTCGGTCAACCTCGCCTCCTGACACAATCTCATCGTGGAGCCCGACTCTCTCCTTTGAACCATAGAGCTTCTGCATCATCCCCCTGTACAATATTTCATAGATAAGAGTAGATTTTCCACTTCCGGAGACACCTGTAACAAGCGTAAGAACTCCTGTAGGAATGTTCACGTCTATGTTCCTGAGATTGTTCTCCCGGCATCCTTTGAGCTGGATAAACCTGCTGGATTTTCTCCTCTTCTCTGGAACAGGTATCTTCAACTCTCCTGAAAGGTATCTTCCTGTGAGTGACTTCTGGTTCGCTTCGATTTGCCTTGGTGTTCCCTCTGCAACCACTTCTCCTCCCTCAAGTCCTGCACCTGGACCCATATCAACAACATAATCTGCTCGTCGTATTGTCTCCTCGTCATGCTCCACAACAACAAGCGTATTACCGATATCACGCAGTCGGTGCAGCGTATCGATCAACTTCTGGTTGTCCTTCTGGTGAAGACCGATTGATGGCTCATCCAGAATATAGAGCACACCCATAAGGTTTGATCCTATTTGGGTTGCAAGTCGTATCCTCTGGGCTTCGCCTCCTGAAAGCGTACCCGACGCTCTCGAAAGCGTGAGATAGCCAAGACCGACTTTCTGAAGGAAATCAAACCTGTCCCGTATCTCTTTTAAAATCTGCCCGGCAATTTCAAGCTCTTTCTCTGTTAAATCGATGTTTCTTATGAATTTTATGCATCGGTCAATCGACATGTCTGTGATATCAATGATCGATTTTCCCCCGACTGTAACCGCCAGAATCTTCTCTTTCAATCGTTTTCCATTGCAGCCAGGGCATTGGGAGATTCTCATAAATCGCTCCAGTTCATGCCGCCTGTACTCGGATTTGGTCTCCCGATAGAGTCGTTCGGATTGTGGCAGGAGCCCTTCCCAGTAACTGGTGTGAGACCATCTTGTATCCCCATTTCGCATGGTCATGCTGAACCTGATCTGTTCATCTGATCCGTACATCAAAGCACTGTACTGTCCCCTGGTAAGGTCTTTTACCGGCGTAAAAACATCAAACCCGAAGTGCTTTGCAACAGCAGCAACATGCTGTCCTCTCCACCCATCAATCGCGTTTCTATAGATTGCAAGCGATCCATCAGCGATGCATTCACTCTTGTTGGGGATAATCAGGTCAGGATCAAAGTCCATTTTGATACCAAGCCCGTGGCATACCTGGCACGCACCAAACGGGCTGTTGAAAGAGAACATTCTCGGCTGCAACTCTTCAAATGACATGCCGCAGACCGGGCAAGCCATACTGGCTGAATAGATATGCTCTTTCTTGTCTTCGTCAAGAACGATCACAAGCCCTCCATCAGATCTCTTGATTGCATCCTCGACTGCCTCAGACAGCCGCGATCTGTCAAGAGTATCCAGCCTGTCGATAACGATCTCTATATCGTGTTTCCTGTACCGTTCAAGCTCTATTTTCTCATCGGTTCTGTGTATCTCTTTGTTGACCCGCACCCTTGCAAATCCCTCTTTATAGAGGTCAGATATGAGTTTCTCATACGTCCCTTTCTTCTGCCTGATAATTGGAGAAAGTACGACTATCGATCCGCTGGTCTCATCAGCAATCCTCCGGGCTATCTTCTCAGGCGACTGTGCAACAATATCGATACCATGTGTCGGGCAGTGTGGTATCCCTGTTCTTGCAAAGAGCAGTCTCAGGTAATCATAGATCTCTGTAACAGTCCCAACTGTGCTTCTCGGGTTCTTGCTCGTTGTCCTCTGCTCAATTGCGATAGCAGGAGAGATTCCCTCGATACTATCGAGATCCGGCTTATTCATAACCCCCAAAAACTGCCTCGCATAAGAAGAGAGCGACTCAACGTATCTCCTCTGCCCTTCAGCATAAAGCGTATCAAATGCAAGGGTTGACTTGCCACTACCAGAGAGACCTGTTATCACTATGAACCGATCCCTCGGAAGCTCAATATCTATATTTTTTAGATTATGCTCCCTTGCCCCTTTGATAATTATACTCTTAACCGACATTGGAAGAATGTAAGATCATTGAATGTAGTTATATCTTGTTGTAATAGCTTTAGCTCAATCTTTTGTCAACCACGAGTTCTCACTTCTGCTGTTATCATGTAGTGATCCTTATGGTAGGGTGCTAAGTTTGTAATATGACAGGTATGCAGTTCTGTTTCAAGTATTTGCAGTTCTTTTTTTAGTATCTCTTTCGCATCTTTGGATACATCAATACTTCTAACTTTGATAACAAGAATTAGCAACCCATCTTCTTTTAGAAAGAGTTTTCTATTTTTCAGGGCTATTTCTGCCTGGTTTCTCTGTGCTATATCCTGGTATATCAGATCCACTTCTCCAACGATATGCTGGTAGTTTTGCGGTTTATTGGCGTCATCAAAAATAGGTATGATGTTATCCCGTTCTTCACACAGCAGTAAAAGCTTGTGCATACTCACTGGAGATATTTCTACAGCATAGATTACGCCCTCTGTGAGGATGTCTGAGAGATAGCTTACTGTTGTGCCTGATGCTGCACCAAGATATAGTATTCGATCTGTTTTTTTGATGTGGAGTGGTGTTTTTTTGTGGATGGCAGAAGCGAGCTTACTTCTGCGAGGATTCCATACCCGTGCTTCAGAGTCCCGCAACTGCACCGTTTCTTCATCACTATGTGGTTTCACTGCTGTTTTGTTTCTTGTTACAAGCTGCTGTTTTTTTCCATTATAAAACAAGTACAGGTTATCTATCAGGGGTACTGTCTTATAATTCATTTTTTTATGTACAAACTCCCTTTACCGCCTGCCACAACATCGCCTGTGTATTTATTGTAGACTATGCCGTCTATCTCTTCATCGTCTTCCTGTTTATATGAAGGCACAAGTGTTTCCACCACACCGTTTATTTTAATTGTCCCTTTCTTCATTTCAGCTCCCGGAATCTCGGTATTTCCTTCAATAGTAATAATACCACCATTGTTGGATATTCCGGGCATGAGTCCGGCATTGCCTTTTATAAGTATTTCTCCACCACATATATGTTCTCCTGCATAGTCTTTTACATCGCCAAAGACGATGATTTTCCCACCGCGCATGCCGCAGGATTCTCCGCGATAACCTGCACCAAGATAGTAGCCTGCATCACCCCCGATAATAATCTCACCACCTTTCATTTCACGTCCTGCCCACGAGTCTGCATTTCCTTTAACTGTGATTACACCGCCTCTCATTTTTGCACCAACATGCATGTCGACATCACCATTGATTAGAATCATTCCATCGGTCATGCCTTCACCAACTCGTTTCACTCTCGGTATAGTTCCGTTAATGATGATTTTGGTATTTTCCGGACTGTCTTTTCCTTCCAGAGCGATCTTAAAGAATTCAAAGAGCCTGGTCTTGTGGTTTCCTTCCCATATTGTGATATTTTCGATTTCCTCTCTTGTTTTGCCTGCAAAGTTGTCTGGAGTGATGGTTTCTGCCTCAATTGAAATTTTACTCTGCATGATAGGAGTAAGAGTTACTGTCTGCATCTCCTTAGCTTCCTCCTGCCTCGATTACCACCGGATGCTTCACATAGTTATCCTGCACCATGTAGTTTGCTAAGTTGATTGAGTAATACTTCCTGAATTTCAAGCGAAGATCCCTCATTAGTCTCGTATTGTCTTCTTCTGGCACACTTGCATTCACCCAGAATGTTCTGCCTTCAGGTGTTGCTGTTATTTCTCCATTCATTGCGACCACTTCTCCATCTTTTATCGTGTATGCCGGTTTTTCAAAGGCTTTCTTAACGGTTGCGTGCTCACGACCTGCATCCACCTGATCAGGGTTGATGTGATAAATAGTAACATCTGCATCAGCACCAGTCCCAAGATGGCCTTTCCCATGATCTGTTAAACCAAGTATTTTTGCGTGTGATGCACGTGTTTTTATGGCAATATCATACCAATCAAGCTCCCGTTCAATTCCAGAAAGCGTTGTGCGGTCTCTCATTTTGGAAGAGAGCTTTGACATCTCTTCCTCCCTTTTTCGTGCACTCATCAACAGTGCTATCACTTCCGGGTAATTGACGAATGGTCCGCCGTTTGGATGGTCTGTGGTGAGTAATACCTGCCAGGGATTCCTGGTTAATAATGCAACCTCGAGCCCAACTGCCCACATGATATCATGTATATACATTTTTCGAATATAGGAAAGCGGTACTACACCACTTGCATCCTCCAGTTCCACATCCCCATTGGTCCACTTGGTCGCGAGAAGGCGGGCATTGGCATATTGCATTGGCCCATCAGCGGTCATGGTGGTGGCATTTCCAAATATTAATTGTCCCATATCAACAGTAACATGGTCATGCTGGTTAAGATAGTCTGCCACTGCATCAGCCTTTGATTCGAAATCGCCCCAGTTCGTGCCTCCCCATGCATTAAAGGTTATGTGTGTGATGTGAACTACCTGCCTATCCATGCTTGGTTTGATGTGCTCAAGAAGTTTCATCGTCTCGATAGTGGTTTTATAATTTCCGGGTTTTCCAAGAAGATTGCAGTGAAGGTGTATCGAGTGTGGAAGGTGCAGCATCTCGTTTGCTTTTGCAAGACCTGTTATTATTTCAGCAGGTGTGACATCAAAGTTTGGCACTGTATCATGTAAGCCAGAAACGTTTTTGCCAAAACCCCATGCTTCGCCTCCACCAGGGTTGACGATTTTTACACCGTACCCGCGGCTTGCAGAGAGTCCCCATGCAACATAGGCTGCAAGTTTTTCAATATCATTCTCGCGCACAGCTTCCATTACCTGCCAGTTGCTACCAAAAAGAACCAACCCTCCTTTATCAATGATTGGAATATCTCCAAATTCTTCGTGAGTGTGGCGGGCATGCAGGATTGGTATGGCTGCTTCAAAGACCGTGGTGTACCCGAGTTTGGCATATCTATAGCCCATGGCAAAGGTGTTAGGCACGGTATAGCCGCTGCACGGTCGAGTAATCTTTGTGCGTTTCTCGATACCAGATCTGCCGTCATTCGGACACATGATCCTCCCGGAATTAACCTTGCTGCCTGCAATATGAGAGTGTGCGTCCACACCTCCCGGCATAACAATCATTGAAGAAGCATCAATCACCTTTGTATCCGGTGATAGAGAAATATCATCTACAATTTTTCCATTTTTTATAGCAATATCCATTATATCGCCGTTAATACTATTTATAGGGTCAAACACCCGACCATTCTTAATCAGTAATTCACTCAACAGAAATCACCCTTCCTGCTAACTTTTTTTATTATTTTATCAAGAATTTCTTCGTCACTTGGATAATCAGAATCCACCAGTTTCCTCAGCCGCAAGGAGAGGCCATCCATCCGATAAGCTGTTCCTTCGGTTTCCACTCCAACGATTGCAGTTGGAATTACCACATCAGCAATCTCGGTCGTTGCATTTGCATAAGGATCAATCTGGATGAGAGGCATCTTTGCAAGATTACGCACCGAAGTACTCGGGAAATGAGCAGCAGGGTCTGATGCTACAATAAGTGAAGCATCCACCTCATCCCGCATCAACAGGTCATTCGCTGACATCTCACCAGGATTATAATATGGTGCTCCCCGTGATAGATCAACTGCTGGAAAACCAGTCTGCCATGAGCATACCTGACCAAAACCTGTAACATTATAGTGCCCGCGCAAGGGAGTTATAACAAACTTGGTCTGTGTGTTAAGATCATTTGTCAGGGAAAGAGCGCAGTCAATATTTTTATACCTGCCTTTGCTCTGGGTTAAACCCATACCAAAAAAGAATGCTCCGAACCTGCATGAGCGCATCATACCGGAAAGACGCACCAGGTCTTCTTTTGAGACGCCACAAACCACGTCTGGCACAAGGTAGTCTTTGCCATTTACAAGCGCTCTCAAAGCAGAGAGCACCACATAATCACTGCCCTGCTCTATCTGCAAAAACTCATCAGAGATGGCAGCGGTTTCAGTCATCCGAACATCCACTGTTACAAACTTGCGATTCTGACGACCACGATCAAGGAAAAAACCAGGTAGATACCCTGAGTACCTGCTCATATGTCGCGGGTGTGCATGAACCGGGTTGCATCCCCAGAAGATGATCAAATCAGCACGGTTTTTAATCTGACCGAGACTGGCAGTGGGGAGACCTTTTTCCTGCACTCCAAGCGTGGTTGGTCCGTGGCAGACCGATGCAGTGCTGTCGACCACTGCACCAAGAATTTCGCCAAGCAGAACTCCTTTGCTCTGGGCTTCACATGACGTGGAAGCCCAGCCGTACATGAGTGGACGCTTCGCATGAAGAAGAATCTGTGAAGCCTTATCGATTGCCGAATCAAAGGATGCTTCCTCCAATATTCCAGCTTCGTTTCTAATCATTGGTGAGTTAATCCTCTCGTGTCCAAGCATTTTACTTGCACCGAGCCTGCAAGCTCTTTTCACATCTACTATTTTGTTGTCCTCGACTTTCACGGTCAGATCATCACAGAGAGAGCCACAGAATGAACAGATCGCATCAGTAATCTCCATACGTATCACTCCCTGTACAAACTCATAAGCGCTTTCAAATCAAGAGGTTTTTCATCAGTAGGCTCAAGGCTTCCCAATATACCCTTAAATCCCGGCATGCCGCAGCCATGTGTATCAGGGTTCACTACTGTATTAGCCCAGGGGCCCATAGGGATAAATGCTACACCCTCCGGGTTTCCATCACAGAGTGCAAGAGAGACCACCACACTGCCAAACCCTGTTGAGACTTTTACGTGGCTTCCTTCCGAAATGCCAAGTGTTTTTAGATCTTCCGCACCTATTTCACAGCGGGCACAGGCATTAAAATAGTCAGAAGATAATTTGCTATCAATATTGGCACCCTGGTCAATCGTTCTACCAGTAATTATATTTACATCACACTTCATAGTAACACCTTAATATACACATCATTATGCAACCATGAAACCTCCATACATAAAAACCCGTCTTTTTTGTTCTGGCTGTGAAGATGGGAGCTCAGAAACAAATGGATAATGAACAATTAAAAACGAGACTATCACGTTACGTGGTGTTGGCGTTGTTTTGAAGATGTTGTTGATTTAAATCTCGCGTCTGCTGCTTTGGGTTTGGACATTTGGAAGAACCAGAATTTTAATCAAACACCAGATGGCGTGATAGTCCCTCCATAAGCGAAAGTTTAAGACATGAACCAACTATTCAATACCATTGAACCCAGTCGTGGGACAGGCTCTGAAGTCGGGGACATCCACAAGATCAGGGTTGGGCGGTGGAATGCGAACGCGGACGGGGGGGATGGGTGTGTGTTCTTCGATAAATAGCTCTGAGCACTCATATATTTAACACCTTACTCATCATTTCGCGTGTATAGGAAGTTGTCGAAGGCAATATGGGAGAAGCGTAGCGAATTTTTTATACGATATTATGCGATGTACTCTTTAGATAAAAGTCTCATCCAAAAGTTTGGCTCTATACGTTGGATTCATTATAGCTTCGTAGACAATTGGTTCATGATATCGCTTAAATCCGGATATTTTACCACGTTTTAAATCTGATAACACGGCTTTTTTCCAATAAATTTTTATATTTTCATGAAACTTAATTCTATCTATTCTTTCGAAGACTAACCAACGTGTCTCACGTATCTTATTTCTGAAAAAATAATCATCGGCTTCATGTACAACTCTATCTGTATCGTAGTTCTGCTGATCATAATCGAGAAGCATGATTAAACCAACTCTGCCGTTAGAATGTGGTTTCAAAACATATCTTTGACCAATGCGAATTCCTATCCCATCACTTTTAGTAATAGACGTAACAAGCATTGGGTTGTCGCTTGTAAGTTCGGTAAAACCGATCATTTCCCTCGCTAAATCGAAATAATCATTTATCCAATCTCTATTCAATGCTATTTTCTTGATCCATTCAATCAAACGTTCATGAGACTCCCGGTTGTTTGATACGATCCCCGAAACATGGATGCTGGTACCCTCAACATTTACTAATTTGGCATTAATCGAAGTGGCTTTTGATGGAAGCGATGGTTTTGGTTTGTCCATGCCTGATGAGGGTAAAGACTCAATTAGGGATACATACTTCTCCAAATCTTGAGTTTTTACTGATTCTGATCCGATCCACAAATCCTTAAACCATCTTTGCAACTCACATACTTGTTCTTTTTCTTCAATCAGAACAGACATTTCCACTCGCTCCCTTATTCCTTTAGCTGTGAGATTGGATGAACCAATGAATGCCTTATCATCTGCTACGATAACCTTTGCATGGATATCTTTGTAATGATGAATATTTAATAAATTGTTCAAAATAAAATTCTTGATATTCTGTCTCTGTTTTATATTATGAGAAATTATCCACTCTTCGACATCTGTAATAAGATGCCATGTATTAGCCAATTGGGTGATTCTACCAAGATATCC
>CAJHIR010000013.1 GCA_905067535.1 Candidatus Argoarchaeum ethanivorans | reverse complement strand
TGTAAGTTACTGTTGATCTTTAACACAATAGAGGTAACAAACATGACAGATGATGACGTAGTATATATCGGAAATAAACCAGTAATGAACTATGTCTTGGCAGTTGTTACACAGTTTAACAACGGTGCAAGCGAAGTAACGATTAAAGCAAGAGGACGTGCAATATCAAGAGCTGTTGATGTTGCAGAGGTTTCAAGGAATAGATTTTTGCCAAATGTAGAAGTTAAAGACATACGCATTTCTACAGAAAAAATAGAATCTGATAGAGGCGAATCCAATGTCTCATCGATGGAGATACTGATCGGATAGAGTAGTTGACTCTTGTCTTAAACTTAATTTTTCGATAATTTATCATTAGCCCTGTGTAACCTTGTGGTGCTTGGGAACTCAAGGATTTGTGCGTGGCTCCCACGGGTCTTGGGCTATTTCTTTTGGTTTGTTAGGATATATTTTACAAGGTCTTTACTAATTCTGGATTCTTTGTTTACTCGTCCTGCTATAGCTTCATCTGAAAGCCCCTCACTTTTTAGTGCATCAATTCTGTCGTATATTCCTAATCCTACTTCTGAATACTCGTTTATGTCTTTTCGATGCCCCCAAACATCCCCTTCCAACAATTTGATTCCCTGCATTGATAAAAATATTCCAGTGGCTTCTGAGATTGTTTTTTTGTAGGAACTGGGTATATGAATTGCTTTAAGGTCTGTACAGTTTTTAACCAGGTTGAATATATCCTTGTTCGATGGCCTGAATGTCAGGTGGATTATGGACTCTCCCGGGTTGAGGGATGCTATTTCATCTTTTGAACTTACAACTCTAATTTTCATTTTTATCACCATATCATTTCTTTACAACTTATTTATACCTTTAATATAAAACTTTTCTTTGTGAACTGATTATACTTAACATATAAAACTTTTATTACTGGTTATAAACCAATCTTCAAACACTAATGTTTATAGCATATAAGACTGATGTTGTGTGATTGGGAATAATTATGTCGAATTTCAAACGAAGAGACGTGGAAAGAAAAGGTGTAAAAAAACAGCAGGGAATCGAAGATAAACTGATTGAGGAAAACCTTGATGACCTTGTTGCTCCAACAGGTGAATTAGAAGAACTCCCGGAAGAGGATTGAAATACATTGGAAATAACTGTTAGTATGTGTACAAATGTGGTCCAGCGAGAATGCATTACAGTGGATGAATCCAGCACGTATGATGATGTTTTAGAAAGATTTGATATCAATCCCGAAACCGTTGTGGTGCTCCAGAACGATGCTCCACAGCCATTTGATAAAATTGTCTTACCTGATGGTGTGATAACAATCCTCGTGATTGCATCAGGTGGCTAAAGATTGAGCCTTTCGAATGCTCTTCACACACTTCCTGATGGCGTGTGCATCGATGTGGATGTTAATGCTGGTGCAAAGTTTTTCCAGATACAGGGCTACAACCAATGGCGAAAGCGAATAGAAGTGCGCGTTAGTTCTGTTCCGCAGAAAGGACTGGCAAATAAAGAGCTAATGGTCGAATTTTCCACTTTGTTCAACGTTCCAGTGCAAAATATATCTATTTGCTCTGGCAGTACAGCGAGCAAAAAAAGCATTAAAATCAGTGATATCAGCATTGAGAAAGTTTTAAGAATAGTAGAGGATAGATTACACGATGGATAAAGAGAAACGACTCGAGCGCGTGAAGGAGCTGATAAAAGAACTTGGAGTATCCTCACTTGATGGTGCAGTGGTGGTGGTTGAAGGTCGCAGGGACGAGCACACGCTTAGAAAGCTTGGCATTACTGGAAGGATTGTATTTGCAACGTACGACCCTGTTTTTAGTTTCTCAGAGAAACTCTCGCAAATGAATAGTGAGATTATAATATTGACAGACTGGGACAGGGCAGGTGAAAAACTTGCAAAGAAACTCATGCAGCATCTGCTGTCTTTTGGAGTTGTGCCAAATATGCGGTTTCACCGACTGCTGAGCAGTCTTGTCAGGAAAGACATAAAAGATGTTGAAGGACTGGATAGTTACATCGGTAGATTGCAGTATAATATTCAGTTGAGTGCTAACCGGCAGTACAGGAAAAATTATACTTTCCAATAGATTAAAAAAAGATAAATAACCACCAGAACAATAGTAGTTTATATTTAGAGGTGTTAAACTGAAATATAAAAAAAGTAATAAAAACAACAAACCAACTGATGAAGTTATTAGAGTAAGAACTCCAAACGAAAAAGAGAGGGAAGTTCTTGGCATTGTAGAAACCATGCTCGGCGCTAATCGAATAAGAGTGCGATGCATGGATGGGGTTGTCCGTATTGGACGAATACCTGGTAAAATGAAAAAACGCACATGGATCAGGGTGGGCGACGTAGTCATACTTGTACCATGGGAATTTCAAAATGAAAAAGCAGACATAAAATGGCGATATGAAAGAATGCATGCGGAATGGCTCGAAAGACGCGGCTATCTTAGAGAGTGATAAAGGCATGTTGAGAAATAACATATACAACTTCAGGTATTTGTGTAGAGCCACGAGATTAACACAGATAAAAGGCCATTTCCGTTTCTGTATTGATTTGATACATTAATTTAATCACAAAACACAATGTTATGCGCCCCGATAAAAAAATTTTGAAAATAGAAGCTAAACTGGATAAACTGCGGATTAAGCACAAGGATTCGGATAATCACCAGGTAGCTGAGAATGTTTTTGATGATGCAACGTTAAAAACGCTTTATTATCTTTCGAATCGCGGCTATATCAAGGCATTTGGTGGGTCAATCAGCACAGGCAAAGAGGCAAACGTGTTTGATGCTATAGGAAAAAACGATGAAGATGTTGCTATTAAAATATATAGAATATCCTCAAGCAATTTTAAAGCAGTGCAGGAGTACATTCTTGGCGATCATCGATTTGAGAATGTAAGACATGACAGGAAAAATATTGTTTTAACACTGGCAAAAAAAGAGTTTCAAAACCTTAAGCGAGTACGTGATGCCGGGGTAAGGGTTCCACAACCGTTTGTTATTGAAAGAAATGTGCTGATCATGGAGTTTATTGGGCAGAATAGCATCCCATCCCCACAACTTCGAAATGTGAAAATGGAATTAGAAGATACAAAGCACGTGTTTGAGCAAATTGTCGAATATATGAGAATCATGTACTGTGATGCTGATATAGTTCACAGCGATTTAAGTGAATACAATATACTTATCGAGGAGGGTATAACTCCAGTGATTATCGATATTGGACAAGGGGTGCTGCGTTCTCATCCAATGTCCGAACAATTTTTAAAACGCGATGTTAGTAATGTCGTCAGGTTTTTTAAAAAGCGTGGTGTGAATGCTACTGATGAACAAGTTATGACGACTATAACGCAGGGATAATATGATCATCTATACACCTGTAAAGCTGCGCTTTACAGAGACAATAAATCTCGATTACGCAGTCCTTACAGAGACAATAACAACACAGGGATAATATAATGATGCAATATGTTATGATACCGCACGAGAGAATCGGAGTTCTCATTGGACCACAGGCAGCAGTTAAAAGAGCGATCGAAGAGAAAACAGGATGTGAGCTTCAGATAAGCAGCAGCACCGGCACGGTGGAGATTAGTCATGCAGATCCATTGATGGCTTTGCGTACAAGGGAAATTGTGCTTGCAATAGGCAGGGGTTTTAATCCAGAAAAAGCCATGCGTCTTTCTAATGATGAAGCACTGGTCTTTGAGATAATCGATATATCTGAGTATGCATCCAGTGAAAAAGATATAAAGCGTGTCAATGGTCGCATCATCGGTGCCGGCGGAAAAATGCGGGAGTATATTGAAGTAATGACTGGAAGCAGCATTTCGATCTATGGCAAAACAGTAAGCATTATCGGTTACCCTGAACAAAATCGAGTGGTACGTACAGGCATTGAAATGTTAATTAATGGCTCTCCACATGGGACAGTGTATAACTTTTTAGAGAGAAAACATAAAAGCTTGAAACAACAGGAAATGAACGATTAAATCGGGACGATGGAGTAAATATAGCCAGTCTCAACAAATAAATTTATAATAGAGGATATACGGTATTAATAATCAAAAAGATGTGATTTGACATGTCTGGGATACGAAAGCATTATTTTCTTGATGAGTACTGCATCATTGCGCCAACTCGAGGTTTTCGACCATCAGACTTCAAAAAAACCGATGAAGCTTCAAATAGCAAGAAGTGCATTTTTTGCCAGGGGAACGAGGAAAAAACACCACCTGCAACAGCAGTGTACACCACTGGGGGAGTTACATCTGACAAAAAGGGTGTGGTTCGCGACTGGAATGTGCGCTGTATTCCAAACATGTATCCTGCACTCTCTCCCAAGAAAAGCAGCAGTGACCAACTTGCAGAAGGTTTTGGTTTTCATGAAGTAATCATTGAAACACCGGAACATGATTATGAACCTTCAATGTTTCTGGATGAAGAGATAACCAGGTTAATCCGCATATATGCTGACAGGTACACCCTCTACATCAACAAAGATGGCATAAAATTCGTATCATTATTTAAAAACTATGGAAGTTCTGCTGGTGCTTCAATAGCTCACAGCCACTCACAGTTGATAGCACTGCCTCTTATTCCACCAATCATTAAAAAAGAGATGGAAACAGAAATTTGTCCATTTTGTGATATTATTCAGCGAGAGTCGTTATCGAAGCGTCTTATTTTAATAGAGAACGACTGGATTGCTTTTGCACCTTATTTCTCAAAATATCCATTCGAGGTGTGGATTATGCCAAAAGAGCATTTCCCAGACATGAGCAAGTTATTTGATGTATCCGGTCTTGCTTTTATGCTTCGTAATGTCCTCTCGAGAATGCATGCGTTGTTTGGGAGGTTTGCCTATAACTATGCGTTTTTCCAGTGCACTGATAAGAGGTACCACTTTCATCTGAAGGTATTTCCAAAACTTTCAGTGACCGGGGGCTTTGAAGAGAATACCAATATTTATATTAACCCGGTATCACCAGAGGATGCTGCAGCACAGCTTCGTTGGTAAAACCACAAAAAGATATGGAATTAACTATTCAAAATCTCAAATTGAAGATGTATTACAAAATCCAGAAAAGGTGGAAGATTCAAGAAAGAATCGAAAAATAGCTCAAAAGCAAGTAAATTCAAAACATCTTATAAGGGTGATTTATAAAGAAAAGGATAACGATTTGGTAAGTATAACATTTTGCCCTGCAAGGAGGAAACGATATGAAGATAAGTTATAACCGAGAAGATGACATATTGGTTTATGAAGTTGGAGAAGGTGGTTGTAAAGTTGTTGGGTGTTGACATTGTTTCGAACTGGTTGTATATTCAGATATAATGTTTACTGTTCTGGGTTTGAACGCATGAAAAAAATTAGAGTTTTGGTATAACACTCAATAAGTTGACAGCCCCAAAAACGAAATATTTAAAATCATGTTGCACGTAAGTCAGATAATATGATAGAAGTAATATCTGAAGAAGGCCACGGATCACATTATTTCACACTTCAGTGGCATTTGACAGCCAAATGCGATCAGCACTGTAAACATTGTTATATGTATGATTCACCCACCTATGAGCAAGAAGTCAGAAATGAGTTGAAATACGAAACTTGCTTGAACATCATAGATGATTTTAGCAATGCGATAGATCATTGGGGAATATCTGGAAGAATAAACTTCACGGGGGGTGACCCATTATTGAAGGAAAGAGTATTTGATATTATTGAATACGCCCGTAGAAAGAGTATCGCGGTTGGGATATTAGGCAATCCAAATCATTTAGATTATAAAACTGCAAAAAAACTAAAAGATTTGGGGGTAATTCGATATCAGATAAGTATAGATGGAATGGAGGAAACACACGATAGTTTAAGGAGAAAGAAAGGAGCCTTCGAAGATGCGATTAGGGCGATTAATGTTTTAAACGATGTAGGAATTCCTAGCGTGGTGATGTTTACTTTAAGTAAGATAAACGCAAACGAATTAATCGATGTGATTAGATTAGTTGCTAAGGAAGGCGTTTCAATTTTTGATTTTGCACGTATGGTACCGATAGGCAGTAGTATGAAGTTAAAGGAACAAATGTTAAGTCCGCAAGAATACAGAGCATTGTTATTGAGGGTGTTGGAAGAATATAAGAGACTACAGGAGAACGGTACAAAAACACATTATGGAAGGAAGGAGAATCTTTGGACTTTGCTTTATCATGAATTAGGATTGATTAAACCTTTACCGAAGGATAAAGAAACTATATACCCAGGATGTGCAATCGGTTGTAGCATCCTTACGATATTAGCAGATGGAACGGTCTTAGCTTGCAGAAGGTTACCTCTTGCGATTGGTAATGTACCTAATCAAAGCATAAGAGAAATATTTATACACTCAAAAGAACATAACCGTATGCGTCAAGTAGAAGGCATGAAAAAATGTGGGAGATGTGAACTCTTGCAATTCTGCAGGGGTTGCCCCGCAGTAGCATATGGAGTTCATGGCGATTATATGGCAGAAGATCCGCAATGTTGGAAGGGGGTACAAGATGCAAGCCATTAAATACCCCCTATCATATTACTCTAATTTTATGACAGAAGCAATACAATGCTGTATGGAGGCAAGATTGCAATGATGAACGAAAAAGAAAATGAAATATTTAGTAAGTATTTTGTCTGGCAACCGTATATTGGGTTGAAAGAACCACAATATCAAGGTAAATACAACAGTTCAGACTCGTGTCATAACTGCGGTGGTTGTGGTAATTGTGGTGCTTGAACATGAGTAAGAATTGTTTGTTGGAATAAAAGGAGGTGAATAGTTAATGGTAGATACAAACGAAATTGAAATACTTAGCAAGTATTTCATCTGGCAACCGTATATTGGGTTGAAAGAACCACAATATCAAGGTAAATACAACAGTTTAGACTCGCGTCATGACTGCGGTGGTTGCGGGGGCAGTGGTTGCTCAAGCTGTGGCTAACATAAAGTTCAATAAGAGAAATAAATGCAGGTGAAAAAATGGTGAGCGAGCAAGAGATGGAGGTCTTGAGAAAATATATGGTTTGGCATCAGTATCTTGGAAAGGAGATGTCTAAATATAAAAGAGTTAGCAATCCCGTGGTTTATTGCAATAGTTGTGCCGGTTGTGGTGGTGGTGGCTGTGGCGGCTGTGGCGGACCTTGAAACAATTCTGTTTATCCTGTTTGCAACATCAAGAAAATGATTTGATAAATGGGATATGTGAATTTGGGGTTGATGGGAATGGTGGCAGAAGGGGATGATGAAAAGAAATTAGCTGATACCTATTCCTTACTTAAAGATCTTTGGTCACGTATGCGTGAGAAAAATGAAATGGTTACTAATAATCTTGGCCATATTATCCAATTTGGTGGTATTCTTGGAGCAATCATTGGAGGTTTAGGAATATTGTCTACAAGGTTGTTGATTGAAAAGTGGGATACTACCTTGTTTTTTGTTTGTATAGTGATCTGGATTGCGTTGCTTTTTTGCTTTGGAGCGATTTTTAATGGTGTTTGGGCATTTATGACTACCCATCATATACGAAAAGGTAGGACACAAATCGAGTCTGGCTCCTCACCACTCCCCCGATCATGGGAGGTACTTGATCGTGTTTATTCGAATCTTACTTTGGAGGATGCAATCATCATGCTAAAAAAATTTCTATTTGTTGATGAATATCAACTAAATTTTAGGTGGAAAAAAATGAAGATTAGTTTATACCTTTTAGTTACGTCAATGTTTATCCTTATGAGTGGGTTCACTGTTCTGTTAGTCATGGTTTATTTATGAAAGTTTGTCGATAATGGGTGAATGATTATGAAACTATGTTATATCTCGAAATATCCGCCAATCGAAGGTGGTGAATCAGGAAAAGCCTATTGGCTAGCCAAAGCACTTGGAGAAAAAGGACATGAAATCCATGTGGTAACGAATGCTTGGGAAGTTGAATCAGAATACCGTGAACATTTTGAAGTTGAAGACATTTATCAGTATCAGCCAAAAAATGTGACAGTCTACAATACAGACCCTTTTGTGGATCCTCAGTACATCCCTTACTCCAAACCGTATACAGAAAAAATTGCTTCTCTTTCCATTGAGGTTATTAAAGAAAATAATCTAGAATTAATTGATTCTTGGTACATTCTTCCTTATGTTATCTCAGGTTATGTTGCAAAAACTATCGTGAAAAAACCACAAATTCTGAGACATGCTGGTAGCGATATGTCTCGTTTGCTCAATTCACCCTATTTGCACACATTATTTATAGAAATATTTAAAAGAGTAGATAAAATAGTAACATATCCTGGTATGAAACAACTATTTCTTAATTATGGTGTCTTAGAAGAAAAAGTGTTCTTGAATACGAAAGTTAGTGTGGATTCAAATGTTTTCCATCCAAATGTTAAGCCATTCGATTCATCTACATTTGAGAAGGGAAATTTAACTGGTTGTTCAATAATCACATATATTGGTAAAGTGGGAGTAACGAAAGGAGTCTTTGAATTAACCGAGGCATTGAGTAAAATTCATAGAGATTTTATTTTACTATTTGTGTGTGGTGGAAAGATGGTAAACAAACTGAAAGAAGATGTGAAAGCAAAAAAACTTGATCACAAAACGGTCTTTCTAGACTTTGTTCCACCTTGGCAAATACCCCATATTATGAAAGCTTCAACTTGTATAGTTCTACCTGAAAGAGATTTCCCCGTGACGGCACATACTCCAATTTTGCCTCGCGAAGCTATGTGCGCTGGTAGATGCACAATTCTAAGTGAAGAACTGTATGGAAAGAGAAGATATTCGGAATTAGAAAACGGGGTACATACAATTGTTGTAAACCCAAAAGATATTGACGAGTTGAAAAGGAAATTAGAAAAAGTGATAATCGATCCTGATTATGCTAATGAAATTGGCAAAAATGCTAGAAAATTAGCTGAGAAGTATGAGGATTTCGATACTTACATCAGCAGTATGGAAGACCTTTACAGGAATGTAATAAACGGATAATAAGTGTTTTCTATTTCCAAATATTAAGTGGGGCTTTGGGTAACTCTCCGCTCCGCTTCGACCCTCTCCAGGGTTCGGACAACACAACATATACGACTCACTTCGTTCGCCCAAATTTTGCTCCACTCCGCTCTGTTCCGTTCGGCGAACTTCAGATATACGTCAGCCGTTAGGCGAAATTGATTTCTGGCGATGTTAATAGAAAAATGTATATACTTTTGTATATCATGATATATTGTGGGATGACATTGACGTGGCATAAAATAAAGGATTATTAATTTCACATGCGTGTTTTCGTTGCTGAGTATGCAGTGGCAAATAATGATGCCAAGTTCATTCAACAGGGGCTGATGATGCTTAATACACTTGTAGCAAGTTTTTCTCGCTGCAAACACACTGTGTATTATCCAACAGCAGGAACCAGGCTTTCATGTGGGCATGCTTTGCCTTCAAGAAGTTTTTTCAAGTCTCTTGAATTTTCAAAGAGCTGCGATGCAGGCATAGTAATAGCACCTGATGAACTGTTGAAGGGGGCAACAGAGATACTTGAAGAGAATACCTGTAATCTTGGCTCATCTCCTGATGCCGTTCATGTATGTGCTGATAAGCTTGCCTGCACAAGGATGCTGAAGCAGCACAATCTTCCAGTGCCCCGCACAGTAATTAATTGTGTGACACAGGGAACCTGGGTAGTAAAACCACGTTGGGGTTGTGGCAGTGAGGGAATAAACAGGATAAATGTGACAGGTATGCAGAAGATTCCCAAAGATGCTGTTGCAACAGAGTATATCAAAGGAGAGCACATTAGTGTGAGCCTTGTAGCGTCAAACAGCAGCATACTACCGCTTACGATTAACCGCCAGATAATACGCCATAATAGAGGTAGTATCACATACCATGGAAATCAGACACCTTTTGAAGTGGAGAACAAAAAGGAAATACTTGGTATCGCATCAAAAGTGATAAAAATACTTGGTTGTCGTGGGTATGCTGGTGTGGACATCATCAACAGCGATCAGCCCTGTGTAGTGGATGTAAACCCAAGGGCAACAGCCTCGATTGTACCAGTAAGTCAGGTTCTCACACATGAGATTGCTGAGCTGATATTACAAGCAAAAAACGACATCCTGCCATCGAAGATTGACACGATGGGAAGTGCAGAGATGATATTATCTGGATGAATTTCATAGCGGCGTCTGTAAGACACTAGATCAACAATAACTTCAAAACCGTGTTATCGCCAGATGACGTGACAGTTTCTATCACAGATATGCACTTTTACCACCCAAAACCACCACCCTTCACATCCCTCTGTGGTTTATGCCATAAAAATTCCAAATTATACTTATGGAATAATACAATAACTTACACAGGTTTCTTTTTTCCAATGTATATCCAGCAATCATACAGCGATTCTGTTTCACTCTGGCAAATCACATCACCTGTTGCAAGTTCTTCAAGCAGGTCTTTAACAAACATAACTTCAGGTTCTGTTCGAAAAGTAAAGAGGAGACTCCCGCCCCTTTTTGTTAGTTTTATGGTTTGTATTAATATCTCTTTCCATGAAGGTCTGTTGAATTCATCAATATCTCCAAGCATAAATCCAATAGAAGCGTCAAATTCTTCACCTTTTATAACATCTGTTAATTCTGTCACATCTGCAACTATCGTTTTTTCTGGTTTTAACACCTCACTGGCAAGCCCTTCAAGGATAGAATATGAATCATTGTCTATACACAACGGTCGAATGCCAAGTTCACTTAAAGCTGCGGTTGCCATGCCGTTGCCACAGCATATTTCAAGTACCCTTCCAGACAGGTCAAGACTGTGGGATTGTTCTAATTGATTTATTATTTTTTTTAACCGCTCCACTCGCGGCTTATTGTATACAAACTCAAAGTTAACAGGATAATTTTTTGAGTTCTCTACAAGTTTTATCGAATAATACTCCCTTATGGCTTCTATAAACTCACTTTTTTTAATATGGAGTGTTAAGATACCTTCATCTGCGATGTGACTTTTTATTGCATGCACAAACTCTTTGAATGTGTTTTGATGTTCTGTGTCAAGTACTGTTGTGAGTAGTGTCCAGAATGCCGGTTGCTTGATAGGAGGATTGTACAACCCAAGAGCATAGACGCCGCCCATTTCCTCAAGCATAATTATTTTCGCATTCACTGGCTCATTAAATTGTGAAAGTTCTGATACGGTGTTATATAAAAATTTTAAGCTTTTTGTTATGTAAGTATTGTTCTGATATCCGGATTCCATTAATATGATATTTTCCTGAATATCAAGCAGTTCATTCAATTTTATCGTCATCTTTTGAAACATTTCATAGAACTGACTGAAAGGATAAAAGGATTCCCTTTAAGCTAATGAAGAATAAATTATGATGGATGCCGTAGACCACAAATATCAGACTTGACTTATGCTACAACAAACAAAAAGTTGAGCACCAGCAAACCAAAGGTTTTATCAGAAGAATGTTATTAACACAGGTATGGATGTCAGGAAAATTCTATAATACCATAACTGAAATTCTGACAAAACAAGAGTTTTCAATAAGTGGTGTCTCGCGCGAACTGAAAAAACATGGGTATGACTATCATAGACTTATAGTAACAGGTTACCTTCGCGCTCTTGAAGATGTTGGATATATGGAAAGAAAAGATGTGCCACCATCGAGAATATATGCATGTGTCAATAAAAAAAAAGACATCTACGAACTGATAGCAGATAAACTTGATCAGATCAGCATCGAAAAACGATTGCATGTGGCAGTGTTCCTTCTGACAAATCTTCTTGGACGCCCCTGTTTCAAGCATGAATTAACCCTGCTTGGTATTTCTAATCCACACCCAAATTCCCACATTCACAAATCCACGAATGAAAACCTTGATCACTTTCGAGCAGATGTTACCAGAATCAACATACCACCAAACGATCTGGCTTATGAACTCATCGACAATGTTGTGCCATTTGAAGCTGTCGATATTCTACTTCAAATATTAAAGGAGCGCCTCGATCTCGGTGGACTCAAAGCAAAACATCAGCAAACCACACTGGTAAAAATTTCATAACTGCACAACTTCGTTGTGCAGAAAATAACTCTCGATTGCGCAAGCAATCGAGTGATTGAAACAAATACATAATGTCTATTAATCGCAATCACACATACTTAATCATTTTAACAACAGTTGCAGCAGTGCTTCGCTTCATTGAGCTTGATTTGCGAGTCTTTCACCATGATGAGGCAGCAGTTGGTTATTTTGCCTATCGTCTCTTCTCTGAAGGCATCTACTCATACGATCCATCGTTTCATGGACCTTTTTTGTATTATGCAACTGCCTTCCTGTATGGTGCACTCGGTGACAGTGTGTTTTCATCCCGACTACTGCCAGCCATAACCGGTGTTTTGATTATTCCTCTTATCTTTTGTCTGCGACGTTATATCGGGAGAAGCGGCGTGTTTATAGCTTCCTTCCTGTTTGCTATCTCGCCTTCATTCGTATACTATTCTCGCTTTTTCAGAAACGATATTATTGTGGTATTCTTTATACTTGCCACTTTCATCTGTGTTTTAAAGTATCTTGATAGTGGAAAACTGGTGTTCGCTGCTGCTGCGGGAAGCTTTCTCGCGCTGTCCGCTGCTTCCAAAGAGAACACATATATTTATATTACAATTTTTATTTCATATTTTGTATTTGTAAGCGTGCTTGAACTTTTAACAAAAAAGCCTATTTCTTTGATTAATTTACTCAAGCGACATTTTACTGGCATACTTGCAGGAGCAGCATGCCTCTTCATGGTTTATGTACTTTTTTATACTGATTTTTTTACAAATCCTTCCGGGATTTTAGCCTATAAAAGTGCAATCAGTCACTGGCACCAGATGCATCAGGTCGAGCGCGTTGCAGGTCCAGTATACTTTTATATTCCACTTTTGTTTTTATACGAGCTTCCAGTTGTGATTTTTGCCACTTCTGGCACGATATATTATGTGTTACTGCACAAGCTTGATAAGTTCAACCTGTTTTTGATCTACTGGAGTGTAATGAGTCTTCTTGCTTATTCATATCTTGGGGAAAAGGTGCCGTGGTTAATCCTTCACATTCTATTCCCTATGACACTCCTTGCAGCATCCTTTCTTAATGAGATAGTCGTGTCTCTTCACAATAGAAGTATCAAAACCAAAAGGGTGTTTGAAGCCGTATTTGCAATATCTTTGCTTCTTTTTGTGTTTTCAAGCTTTCAACTAAACTACGATCATTTTACAGATACTGCCGAACCATTGATCCAGGCCGCACAACCACCACAGGAGTTTCAACAACTAATCGACACGATTGATGTGGTTGCACTTCAGTATGATGGTTACGATACTAATATCCAGGTAACTGACAAAAGTATTGAAACACAGTTTCTCTGGTATCTGCGACACTATAAAAAAGTCCACTGGAATGTGAGCTTGAACTCAACACTCGATTCGCTGATTATTGTAGTGCATGATGTTGATTCCACGAGAGTTGAGAATGGACTTGACAAAAGCTACCTGCGTCTTGATAGTGCTAAGATGAGCTGGTACTGGTTCAAAACAAGCGATATCACGCCAGGATACATATTATTTAGAAACATGAATAGACCACCAGAGGAATATGGAGTGGTGTTGTTTTACTGCAAGTCCCCTTAAGCTTTTAAATCCTGAAAAAAAGAAAAATAGGGAGTATTTTTAACATTTTTTCCCCTCAGCAAATTCATCCTCCAGTATCTTCCTTACACACTTAGACCCGGCATTAATCGAACCATTCATGCTTCGCTCAGGATAATTCGGAAGAGAGAACATCCCGGCAAGATATAATCCTCTTATTTTTGTTTTGTACGGGAGAACTTTATTTCTAAATCCAGTTTCAAATATCGGTGCTGTATCCACATTTCTTGTCAGTTTCCACCATTTTATCACACTTTCATCAAAACCTGAAAATAGTTTTTTTAAACCGCTCAAATATAATTTTATCACTCCATCTTCGCTCATTTTCCAGAGTGGATTGTTCAAATCATTGAAATAAGAAGTGACATAAACAATGTGTTCTCCATAGTCATCAAACCTTGCAAAGTTGGTGTGTTCTATTACCGCACCGAATGGCACATCCGCTTTTATGTTTAGCCAATACAGGTTCTCCATCAATCGTTCTTTTAAAGCGAAAATTGCACATGCAGTTCCCTGGTATTTTATTCCCTCCGTCAAGGGAATGCCAATTATATTGTTTAAAACAATCGGAGATGCCGTTGATATGATTTTATCACAGCTAATAAATTTATTATCAGTTTCTATACCAGTTACTTTATTATTTTTGATAATCAACTTATCTACTGGTGTTTTTTTAATTTCTCCCCCTCTGTCTTCAATTTCTTTTAACATAGCTTCAACCAGTAAATAAAATCCTCCTCTCATGTATCCAAGTCGTTCACCACCAAGAGATCGATCTGATCTGATTTTAATGCGAGACAAAAGCCATGAAGCAGAAACGGTATCCTTTTCATCTCCAAATTTGCTATTCAGTAACGGCTCAAAGAAATTTTCATAAACCGACTTTCCAGCAGTATTTAAAATAAGGTCCTTTGCAGTGATGTTGTCTAAATCCTCTATGTTTTTTCTCTTTGATCGTAACACAAGTAATGCGAGTTTTGCCTTTCCAGAAAGTGACAAATACGGGTATTGCAGTATTTCACTTGCTGTATTTAGAGGGTATATCTTTCCATTGTTGTAGTATCCAGTAGTCCCTTTTAACCATTCCAATTTACTACTTAATCCAAGATCGCTGATTAATTTTAGTATTGTCTCATCTGACCTGAACAGGTGATGATAATATTTCTCGATATGATAGCCGTTTACATGATAACTGGATAATAGCCCCCCAATCTCACTCTTCTCAAAAATAGCTACATCTATCCCTCTCTTTGAGAGCTCGTATCCTGCACATAATCCAGATAGCCCTGCCCCGATGACTGCTACAGTCATTTCTCTATTACTACGATAACATCTTTTATTGTTTCAGCGTCAACTGCTTTTCCATGAAGCATGAGCTCGCTTTTCACAGATACGGCTTCCGGCTCAAGATTGATGCTTTCTGCATCTATCTGCAAAACGATGTGGTTTGTTTTCATTTGTGCTGCGATATGCGCGGGGTTAGCTGTTTGTAGTGCACGTACGATCTGTTTTGCCTGTTTTTTATAGCGAGGCCCTATGATGCTCATATCCGGCTTAATATCCACTGGAACCTCAGCAAATACTGGCATATCGCTTTGCAGTTCTACGATGCTGTTGGTAACACCTTCAAGATCTGTTGTGTCGGTGAATGGGCTGCGATAGATCTCTATCTTTTTCAGTTGAGCGTTTAGTGCAATCCCGTGTTCAGATTTGTATCTCCTGACATAGCTTGCAACTTCCACGAGAAGTTCTCCATCCTCTTCAGATGTCGCGTCAATTAATGATTTGTCAGGTATTGGCCAGCTTTTTTCGTGAATGTCTTCTTTGTGCAATCTGAAATATGCTTCTTCTGTGAAAAATGGCAAAAATGGCGAGAGCATTTTAAGCGATGTGTCTATTGTGGTGTAGAGAGTGTACTCTGCTGCTCTTTTGGGTTTTAAATCTTTTCCATAGAGCCTTGATTTTACAAGCTCAATATAATTGTCTGCAAACGTCTCCCACAAAAAACCACGAAGCAGTCGGAATGCCTCATTAAATTGATAGGCATCCATGTTTGAAGTCACACGTTCTACCAGTTTTGCAAGTTTGCTTAATAGCCAGCGATCAACAACTGTAAGCTCGGTACGGGTTTTTGTATCAAAATCTTTTATGTGTGGATAGGCAAATCTAAAGATGCTCCAGAGTTTCTGTAAGAATCGTGAACCTGCAACAACGTCCTCCCATCGAAACATGATATCTGAGCCTGTTGACCCACCGATGGCTGCCCACTGTCGAAAAGCGTCTGCTCCGTATTTGGTTACCACTTCTTCAGGTACTACGAAATTATTTCGTGATTTACTCATCTTATGACCATCTTCACCAAGAACCATGCCATTTATGATGATTGCGTCCCACGGATGCACCCCCACAAGTGCTTTTGTAAGGAGAATCGTATAGAATGCCCATGTGCGAATAATATCATGTCCCTGTGGGCGAAGAGCTGGTAAGCGGAGCTTTTCTCCTTTCAGCCACCCACCCACCTGCATGGCAGAAATTGAAGAATCCATCCACGTGTCAAGCACGTCTTCTTCTGCGACAAAGCTCCCGGATCCGCATTCACACGTTACAGGTGGTGCATTTTTAGTGGGGTCGACTGGCAGCCATTCCGGTTTTGCAACAAGCGGCTTTCCACATTGACTACAATACCAAACAGGTATTGGCGTTGCAAAAATGCGCTGCCGAGATATGCACCAATCCCACTCCATCGTACCAGTCCAGTTTTCAAGACGTGTTTCCATGTGAGAAGGTATCCATTTTATCTGTTTCGAGGTTTCAAGTATTTCATCACTCTTGATTTTCACGAACCACTGCTTCTCAGAAAGAATCTCAATTGGTGTTTTGCATCGCCAGCATCTGCCTACATTCTGTTCTATAATCTCCTGTTTAGTGATAAGCCCAACATTTTTCATATCCTCGATGATGGTATTCTTGCACTGGTCGACACTCATCCCACCATACTTTCCGGCAAGAGAAGTCATGCGACCTTGTTTGTCAATTGCCTTTCTAACCGGAAGATGGTGTTTTGCCCACCATCGCACATCCTGTTTATCACCAAAGGTGCAGATCATAACTACACCGGAACCAAAAGAAGGGTCAACTGCCTCATCTGAAATCGCCACAACCTTATGACCAAAAACGGGAACGGTAAGCTCTTTTTTGATCAGGTACCTGTATCGCAGGTCTTCCGGATGCACAGCCACTGCAACACAAGCAGACAACAATTCTGGCCTGGTGGTTGCAATCTCCACGCCATCAAAATCAAAATAGTTTAGAAATGTGTCCCTGGTTTCGTAATCAACCTCTGCAAAGGCAATTGCAGTCTCACAGCGAGGACACCAGTTAACAGGATGCTCGGCCTGGTAAATATAATCCTTTTCGTACATCTGTACAAAAGAGTGTTGTGTATGAGCATAATACTCAGGCTTCATTGTGATATACTCACTACTCCAGTCCACAGAAAAACCAAGACGGCGAAGCGTGAGTCGCATCTTAGCAATATTCTGTTCTGTCAATTTTTCGCATAGTCCCAGAAATTCTCCTCTTGACACCTGGTTCTTGGTAATACCATGCAATTCCTCCACACGTACCTCGGTAGGTAAGCCGTGACAATCCCAGCCCTGCGGAAACATCACATTGAAACCCTGCATACGTTTATATCGAGCCACAAAATCAATGTAGCACCAGTTCAGTGCATTGCCAATATGGAAACTCCCGGTAGGATACGGGGGCGGCGTATCAATAATAAAATCAGGCTTCTTTGATTTCCAATCAAAAAAATACGCTGAATCAACCAGACGTTCCATCAATCGCAGTTCAACAGCAGGTGCATCATATTCTTTTGGAATCGCACCATTATCAACATCAGACATACGACAACACAATACAACTACTAATAAGTAAATTTGTTGGTTTCGCCGGATGTTATGAAAAGTTATAAAAGTTGAAAGCTGCCAGATAGGCTGTGGGACAGAATTCAAGTTGTGTACAAGTTCAGTCAAAGGTTGCCAGCTATCTCTGCTCACGTTGTATGCAGTTTCTTGACACCCCCCTTTTCCGTAAAATTAAGCCGTGCAGCAGCCGGGCATAATCAATAAAGATGTTATCGTATTCTGCCTGCCGGGCTCACCTGACGGGGTGCGTATTGCCTTAACAAGGCTCATTCTTCCGGAGATCGGGCATCCGGTCAAACATGCTCGAAGCAGTGCCTGAAAAAGATTGTTGATGCACAGTGATTTTCACACTACTGGTGTTTCTGTCGTGTGATTGAACGAAT
Source organism: Candidatus Argoarchaeum ethanivorans (assembly GCA_905067535.1). The sequence continues at coordinate 103 of CAJHIR010000013.1, read as the reverse complement.
ATTTTCTTTTACGGTTTCAGCGCTTCGCACATCCATAAGTTCCTCAAGAATAGCAAGCGATTCTTTGTAGTATTCGAGTGCTTTTTCAGGCTTACCCCAGTCC
>CAJHIR010000012.1 GCA_905067535.1 Candidatus Argoarchaeum ethanivorans | reverse complement strand
TTATCCATACCTGCGTGGTCCTAAAATAGGGCCATTGTGGTTGAGGATGCTCAGGGACAATGTAGGTATAGCACAATTAAGAAACTTGGAGAAAGTTCCTATCCCCGTAGATATACATGAAGCAAGAGCAACATTAACTACCGGAGTTGTGAGGGGAAATATAGAAGTCAAATTGGATGAACTGTTTGGAGACATAAGAAAAGCATGGTTTGAAAGCGTAGAAGGTTTGAGCATTAAGAACAGCCCTATGATTGCTTTAGATGTGGATGAACCACTTTGGCATTTATCTAAGTATGGTTGTTCATACCGAGATAAGATAACAGGCTATTGTCCAGTCTCCAATAGCTGTGAAGCAAGAGAATTTTGTATTAAAGGTAGGGTTAAGATAGAAAATAGCATAGTGGAGTTGGAAACATGAAAACACTTTGTATAGTTCCATGCGGAAATAGGAAGATATGGGATAAGAATCCAAATGCGGGACCCACTAAAGCAAAATATGTGTATGTTGGGCCATTTGCTAAAAAGTGTAGAGAATATGCCACGAGGTTTTATCTATCTTCATGGTGTATTCTATCTGCAAAATATGGATTTCTGCTTCCTAACTATATAGTTCCTGGCCCTTATAATGTAAGTTTTAATGACCGAAAGACAAACCCAATAACTATAAAGGAACTTTCTGACCAAGTGAAGGAAAAGGGATTGGGCAACCACGAACGAATCGTTACATTGGGTGGGAAAAACTATGTAGAAATGGCTAATGAAGTTTTTTCATCAAAGGAAATTCTTAGTCCATTAAGTGATTGTAAAGGAATAGGATATATGATGGGCAAACTTAATGATTCGATTAAAAGAGGAGTTCCGCTATAACCTATGCACATCACATAACAGGGTGTATTTGGCTACGGTGCTATGCACTCCACCCAAATTCCTCTCTTCGATCGGAACTTCAGATACACCCAAAACGATATTCAAAAAAACCGAAAGCTCAGCCACCTCAAAACCGCTACCATTCGTCCCACAATTAGCCATATAAGTTACATATCTCACAGTTTTGCTTATTGCCAAACTTTAACAAAATTTCAGCCAAAAAATCCCCAAAATCAACACCGAGTGGGATATAACTCGCCCTCAACTGAAATTTGTAGGCACGATTGCCCCTACATCAGATATCGACAACTTAGTTCCAAATTCTCTAAAATATTGCCCCTGACTCCATCACAAGCTTAGCAGGTCTACAGATACCAGAGCTTATGCCTTAGTTTTTCGTATTCACAGTGCCAGATCAGCATATAATTTTATAGTGGTTGAGATTATACTTTGGTTTATGTCGGTCAAAAGAACCGGAATTGTGTATCACCAAGACTACCGGCTGCACAACACGGCTGGTCACCCCGAGTGTGCTGAAAGGGTTGTTGCAATTATGGATAAGCTTGAATCACTTGAGGGTCTTGTGAGTGTATCACCACGGAAAGCCACAGAGGCAGAACTGGGATATGTCCATACTTCATCCCATATCCGGCGCGTGCAGGAGCACAGTTGGAAAGGCATTCCACTGGATATGGACACACCCGTTTGCTCCGATTCTTATGTTGTGGCACTGCTTGCAGCGGGCGGTGTAATGGCTGGCGTGGATGCTGTTGTGAGTGGCGATGTAGAGAACGTCTTTGCAGTGGTGCGTCCACCAGGGCATCATGCAACAGCTGACCATGCAATGGGTTTCTGTCTATTCAATAATGTAGCAATCGCAGCAAGATATGCACAGAAGAGGGGACTTTCCCGTGTACTGATAGTGGATTGGGATGTGCACCATGGCAATGGTACACAGGACACGTTCTATTCTGATTCGAGCGTACTCTATTTTTCCACGCACCAGTACCCACACTATCCCGGCAGTGGCAGCGTCGGTGAGGTTGGAAATGGTGACGGCGAAGGTTACAATGTTAATGTACCACTTCCTGCAGGATGCACTGATCCAGACTACAGACACGCTTTTGAACAGATCCTGATACCGATAGCAGAAGAGTTCAATCCTGATATCATACTGGTATCAAGTGGCCAGGATGCCGCGGAGAGGGATCCTCTTGCAGGCATGAACCTCTCTGTTGGTGGCTTCGGCATGCTTTCAGATATCGTGGTTGACCTCTCTATGAGGCTGTGCGAAGGAAGAATGGTGGCATCGCTTGAAGGCGGGTACGACCTCGACACACTAGCGGACTCGGTTTATGAGATTGTTAGAGGATTTCAGGGTTATAAGCATGAGCAATCATCCGGATCGGCACGTGGTATTGTTAAAGAAAGGATAAAAGAAGTGAAAACAGTGCAGAGAAAGTACTGGGCTGTTGGACAAAATTAAGTTGTGCACAGGTTCAATAAATTATGCCAAACACTTGGGCACTGTCCTTATTTACACCGCATAATGGAACATAGTTGCGTTTATAATTTCCTATACGTTGAAAAAATAAGGCAAAAAGCTGAAGATAATGATCAAAATCACTGGTTTTCTGGATAGTACCCTGCAAGCCTTTTAATCATCTCATCTTTCTCAGTGCTGCTAACAGCCACGTAACCTACATCTTCAACAAGCGGTTTACTACTTTCAAGATAATATTCAACAAAAGCAGAAACTTCTAAACGTTTCAATGACTCTGCGTTTACATAGATAAAAAGAGGCCGGGATAACGGATACTCTCCACTTGTAATAGACTCTACAGAAGGAGTTATGCACCCTCCACCATTATCGATTGGCACCACTTTAAGCTTATTTTTGTTCTCAGTATAATATGCATATCCAAAATAGGCAAGTGCTCCCTTCTGCCCGCTTACAGCCTGCACCAGCACGTTATCGTCAGCACTTGCAGTGTAATCAGAACGGCTTGCACCGCTTTCTCCGGTAACTGTCTCAGTAAAGTAATCAAAGCTTCCGGAATCAGTGTCAGCTCCAGCAAGAAATATCTTTTCATCAGGCCATTCCGGTCGCACATCACTCCACTTTGAAACAGTGCTTTCCGGCTCCCATATTTGCCTGAGTTCTTCAATAGTTAGACAATCAACAAAATAATCCCCTGGGTTTACTACAATAGATAAGCCATCATAAGCTGTGACAAACTCAATATATTCAATACCCTTCTCTTCGCATGCTTCAATCTCACTCTGCTTAATCGGTCTTGAAGCATCAGCAATGTCAATTTCACCAGCACAGAATTTTTTAAATCCACCACCTGTGCCGCTTACGCCAACAGTAACGATAATACCTGGATTTGCCAGTTGGAACTCCTCTGCCACGGCCTCTGATATTGGAAACACCGTACTTGAGCCATCAATAGAAATTAACGTTCTTTCAGTACATCCCAATGCAAGCATGAATGCAACCATCAGAACTATAGCCACCACTATTTTCTTGTGCATCATTTACACTTAAAATTGTCAAATTGATACTTAATTCTTCCTGTATGCAATCATTAGATTAACAAGCTTTAAGAGATATAATTTTAATAAAAGGAAATAACGTGAAACAAGTATTAATTGACTTCCTGAAAAAATACGGCATGGATGCGTATATGATATATGCTAATAGTGCAGCAGACTCCGATCTGTATTATATGACCCGGTTTCTCGCTTATGATCCTTTTTTATATGTGCATACCAGGGAAAAAGATGTCCTGCTAATATCCAACATGGAAGCAGGAAGAGCGGAAAAACAGGCAGACGTTGACGAAATAACTCCTCTTTCAAGGCATGGAAAGGAATATCCTGATGTTGTTGCAGATTTTGTAAGTGACCTTGGGGTTCAAAAGATAGGAGTGCCGCGAAGCTTCGGGCTATACCTCGCAGACGGGTTGCGATCAAAAAATATTGAGGTTACACCTGTGAGTAGCCCAGTTCAACGATCAAGAGCACAGAAGAGCGAGACCGAAATCTCATTTATACGAAGTGCCCAGCGTGCAGCTGAGAAAGCTATAAAAAAAGCAGAGAACACCCTAAAACAATCAACAGTAAGAGATGACACCCTGTATATTAACAGGGAAGTTCTCACCTGTGAAAAACTTAGAAGTATCATAGAAGTAAGCCTTCTCTACGATTCTTATGCTACAGAAACAACGATTGTTGCAGCAGGTGCATCGAGTGTTGATCCGCACAACACAGGCTCAGGCTCTATAAAATATGGCGAACCGATTGTAATCGATGTATTTCCACAGAACAAACTCAACCGATATCATGGCGACATGACCAGGACCTTCGTGTATGGGAAGCCACGGCAGGAGCTTATCAATATGCATGAGATGGTACTTGCTGCCCAAGAAGCCGCAATTGAGATGGTGAAGCCTGGAATTGCTGCGAGTGAGATTCACAATCTTGTGTGTGAGGTCTTTGAATCAGGTGGCTATGATGTCGGTAAAAGAGAGGGGTTCATTCACTCCACTGGTCATGGTGTTGGATTGGATGTTCACGAACTGCCAGCGATTGGGGCCGGGGGTGAACCTCTAAAAGTAGGAAACGTTATCACTATTGAGCCAGGGTTGTATTACCAGGATACGGGAGGAGTACGGATCGAAGATATCGTTGTTGTAACTGAAAAGGGCTGCAAAAGTTTAAATTCATATCATAAAAAATTAATAATAGAGGGAACCGAATGAATCAACTAAAAGGATTGCCAGAGGATGAAACTGCAAAAGAGATTCTAACAAAGTATGTTAAAGCTGGAAAGGTAGCCTCAATGGTTCGCAGTGAAGCGGTAAAGAAAGTACGGATTGGGGCAAGCTTGCTTGAGGTTGCAACCTTTGTTGAGCAGAGAATCGTTGAAGAAGGCTGCAAACCTGCTTTTCCAGTGAATATATCGCTCAATAGCGATGCAGCTCATGCAACTCCCAAAAAAGATGATACGTCAGTGTTTGGTGAGGATGTTGTAAAGATTGATATTGGTACACATTTCGACGGGTACATTGGAGATACTGCTGTAACAGTTGACCTTGCTGGTAAAGGCGATCTTGTAAAATCATCAAAAGACGCTCTGGAGAGTGCCATTAAAATACTGCATGCTGGCATAAACACAAAAGAGATTGGGGAGGTCATCGAAGAGATAATTTTGGGTTATGGGTACAAGCCAGTCTCAAATCTTACCGGACATGGGCTCATGCAGTACTTCGCACACACTCCGCCTTCTATACCTAATGTGAAAGTTGAACATGGGGTGGTGCTTGAAGAAGGAGATATTATAGCAATCGAACCTTTTGCAAGTGATGGTGCAGGAAAGGTGACAGACGGACACCTTAAAGAAATATATCATCTGGTTGGGGAAAAACCGATACGCCACCCGGTAGTAAGGAAGGTGTTTTCACAGATAGCTGAATATAAAACACTGCCTTTTGCAAAACGGTGGCTTACTGGCACACGAATTGATTTTGCACTGCTGCAACTTGAAAAAGCAGGTATCATCTCAGGATACCCGGTATTAAGGGATGTGGACGGTGGACTAGTGTCACAAGCAGAACACACAGTAATAATCACAGAGAACGGGTGTGAGGTTCTAACCAGATAGATCTCATGTTATTAAAAATCGTCATCTTCGTAACATTGCTATTGTTGACAAACACTGCCACAGCCTGCATAACACAGGACACCATCATAACCATTAATTCCCAAAACATAACTAGTACTACCACAGTCTATTACACTGGCAACGATTCAACACGCCTGCAAACGATGATTGACGTGCAGGGAGATAACAACAGCTATGTCAATGCATGGGAGCTACTAAAATACGAAAACACAAAGAGAAAACAGATAGTATCAATACCCTACACGATAGAAAATGTCTCCCTGCAACGAACAAACAAAGATGTGGCGATAAACCATGAAATAATCGGGAAAACCAATACAACACGGCAGATAAATATAAGCACGACGATAGGAAGCGTTTATACATGTAAAAATAAAACAATCATCACAATAACACCCCCTGATAATAAAACAACCATCCTTATCCATGAGAATATCAACATTGAGCAGACAATACCACTTCTTAAAACAAAAGAAGTTGGCTGCTACCACCAGATCACATTACAAAACAACAACACAACAACGTTCGAGCTTTCCCCGGAGAAAGAAGCACCGACTGTTCAAAACACTACCGAATGTATAAATACAAGCGAAGTGGAAACAAATACCAGCCAGAAAAGCAAAACAGACAAAATATACTTTATAGTATTTGCTATTCCGGTATTATTAATAATCCTTCTAATCATACTTTACCGGAGAAAATAACACAAAATATAGGGCAACAATGAAAGAAATGAACAAAGACGATGTCTGCATTTTTATACCAACCCTGGATGAAGCTAAGAACATTAAAAAACTAATAACGCAGTTCAGGGGGCAGGGGTATAACAACATCCTTGTTGTCGATGGGCACAGCAGCGATAAAACGCCAGAAATCGCTAAGGATGCAGGAGCAACCGTAATCACACAACAGGAAAAAGGAAAAGGTCAGGCTATAAAACAGGCTTTTAAATATATCCGGACGCCGTACACCATAATGATCGACGGAGATGCCACCTACAAACCGGAAGAGGTGTCTACACTCTTAAAGCCACTCCAGGAAGGAATCGATCATGTAATGGGGAATCGGTTCGCAAACTATAAAGAAGGTGCTTTCACGCATTTAAACATGGTTGGAAACAAAATCATGAATAAGATGTTTGGATTCGCTTATGGAGTATGGTTTAATGACATCCTCACAGGATACCGTGGATTTAATAATAAAGCGATTAAAACGTTTGAACTCAATGAGACAGGTTTTGAAATAGAAACTGAAATGACCATAGAAACCATTAAAAAACATCTTACCGTAACAGAAGTGCCTATCACATACCTCCGGCGGAGGGGAGATCCAACAAAACTGCATCCATTTAAGGATGGTATCAGAATTATGAGCACTATATTCAAACTTACAAAGCTACACAACCCGCTATTCTACTTTGGAGTAATTGGGCTGATGATGACAGTTACAGGTGTAACGGTTGGCATCTACATCGTGCTTGAATGGTTAAAAAATGTCGACCACATACCACTGACTATCCTTGCAACACTTCTTATCATGGGTGGAATACAGATATTTATGTTTGGATTGCTGGGCGACCTGGTGGTAACGCTGCATCGTGAAGTTTTAAGAGGCATACAAAAGAAAAAATAACACCATAACCCAGATAATATCAATCTTATACCTCCAAACGCACACAAAGATTATATTGGCAGTGCGTTTCCGATAAGAATTCCAGAGCAGGCAAAAATCGATAAGAACGCACGGAAGAGTCTTTAAACTTACATTTTGATTTTTGTTTGTTGTTTATCTCCACACAACGATGCAGTACAAATTAGTTGAAACAGTTGGAGGGTGCCTGGTATCTGTAATACGTATCCGTTCATCGGGATAGGTAAGTTTTTCACATACTGCCATCGTGGCTTTGATGTCATGCCTGGTCAATAGATTTGCAAGCTCAACTGTGCCAAAGGTTTTGGGATCTGGCAGCAAGAACAACGTTCTTCCCTGCTCTATTGCTTCAATGATTCTGTTTTGTTGTGTGGTGTAATCCCTGCCATGTACTGTAACAATCTCCACGGTTTCTTCTACAATCCCAAGTCTGGCACAGGCTATCTGCATGCTGGATATTCCTGGTATTACAATATCTGTTGGTTTTTTGTATTTTCCAAGTCCGGAAAGCATGGGGTCACCTGTTGAGAGCACCACAGTTTCGTCCGGAAGAAACGGTATCTCTGAGTAGTCCTTAATGAGGTTGGCTTTAACATGTATGTGATCCTGTGCAATCTCTATTGCCCGCTTTGAACCATAGATGATCGTTGCATTCTCTATTGTTCTGATTGCTTCTTTGGTAAGTTGCATTGGTCCTATACCAACCCCGACAATCTTCATTTTGTTCCTCCTGTGTCATATATCTGTGTACCATTTCCGTCAACTATTACGATTCTAATGTCATATTTTTTTGAAGCGACATTGATGCTCTCGCTGATGACAGGATGGGATGGATCTTTTTCAATTAATTCTGTTACTGTGTGGCATTCTGTCTGGGTTAATATCTGCGGGTTTGCCCATTTTAGTATGAGAGCCGGGAGCCCACAGAGAATGGTTTTTTTGCCGTATTCCCTTGAGGTTTCAACCGCTTGTTCTATGCCGCTTCCAATGAGTATTACAACTCGATCAGGAAACAGCATGTGAGCATACCGCATGCCTCTCCTTCCTGTGGTCAATACCGGTTTCTCAGCGTTTTTGATCTGCTCTTTATTGGAGGCTTGCAGGTGTTCATTCCATGGTTCAACAAAGCCGGTGGTTCCGAGTATGGAGATGCCCCCCTGTATTCCAAGCTTTCCATTAATGGTGTGCTCTGCTATTTGCCTGCCGGAAGGTACCGTTAGCAGGACTTCTACGCCGTGCATATCAATCTCTTTTAATGCTTCTTTTATAGCTGTTAGTATCTGCTTTCGCGGGGCCGGGTTTATGGCAGCTTCTCCCTTTTTCAGGTAAAATACGTCACGGCTTGCAGTGCCGATACCTTCTCCTGCTGCAAATGTGATTGCTGCTGCTGCTTTCGCCTCGGCAATGATGCCGATGCCACTAGTCACATCCTCACCATGATCGCCAGAGTATTTGATTGCAACGGCTTTTCCATTTCCAGCGCGTACTGGCACGCTGATTGTAATGCCTATAGGGGTCATTATATTAACCTCGCTGGTATGGTATTTTTTGAGCGATAATACTGCTGCCTTTGATGCAGCAGCAGCAGTGGTTCCTGTGGTATACCCACGATGAAGTACCTCGCCTGTCGAGAGCAGTACCAGTTTTCCAGAGCGTATGCCCTCTTCAAGCTCTCTTCCTTTAATGCGTGAGCGTTCTATCCACTCAGGTGGTATTTCAAAGTTATTAACAGGGTCCTTCATTGTATTGATTCTTCTATTTCTCGACTACTTCGTAGTCGAGAGTTAAAGGTTACCGGTATTATATTTCTACACTCGATTGCTTGCGGCACTTGATTGCTGACGCAATCAAGAATTATTTTCTGCACAACGAAGTTGTGCAGTGCTCGAAGATAACCGATGTTTATGTTTCGATAAAGGAAAGTACTTAGTATAACATAGGCTATAATGATTATAAGAGTTACCATGGCTGATGAAGATGAAGAGATCTTACACGACCTTGTAATTCCAGATCGTACACAGATGGAAGAGCACACCATTGCAACAGTTGGCGATGCTATCATTGGAAACCGTGTAAGCCTTGGTTATGGTATTATTGCAGACAGTATCACTATTGGAGAGCACTCCAGTATAGAGGGAAATATAATAGCACGTTCTGATCTGCGAGTAGATCTCTGGACAAAGATTAACGGCAGCGTACAAACTGATGATGATGCATACTTTGGGGAATTCGTTAACGTAAGCGGGAAGCTTACAGTAGATGGCAGCCTTGATGTAGGAAACAATGTCCAGATCAAAGAGGGCTACACTGCCAAAGGCTGGATAATAGTACGAAATCCACTGCCTGTACTTACCTACATATTTCTTTATCTGATAACCCTATTTCAACTTGACAGAGGGAGTGAAGAAATAGAAAAAGCACTAAATCACATGTTCAGTGAAGAAGAGCAGTTGCTGTCTACGAACATGCTAACAATACCGGATCATGCCATTATCAGCTTAACGGATATAATAGTACACGAGGCAGCAATTATATGCAGCGACTGTCGCCTTTTTGGGAATATAAAAGCAAGATCGCTGTGTATGGGCGATCGAAACAATCTTTTTGGAAGTATCCGTACAGATCAGGACATGCACATTGGTACCGGCTGCATTATCCATGGAGCACTCGAATCAAAGACAGAAATTAACATTCTTCGCGGCACTCATATCATGGGCGATGTCGATGCAAACAAGGTTATTTTCCATGAAACTGCATGCATAGACGGCGCGATCCATGCACCGGGGGGTGTGATTACAATCAAGGATGATGTGGACGGGCTTGCTAACGATATGCTCAACACATATTACTGTTTCAGTCTGCTGTTTCCACACTCGATATAATGTGTTTTACTTTAAAAAGCACAAGGCTGAAAAGCATTCAACCTGCACACAACGTAAGTAGAATGTACTTGCCAGAATACTGTGTGGGTAATATCCTAACACCGAGAGGCATTGGATTAAAGCCAGGAAATTTAACAGCGGAGCCAGGCAGGGGGCTGAGAGGAAGTGGGTGCTTTTCCAGTTCTCCACACCTCCATCAGTTGAGAAAAGTTATCTCACAAACAGCTTAACTTAAGCATGTTCCTAACTATTATGGGAGGTTGCCCCCGCCCATCAGCTCTTTCTGTTTTTCGATATTAATCCTGATTAAAATTTCAAAAATCTTTTTTATTTCGCCAACATCAAGACCTAACTCTGTGGCATTCTCAGTAGCACGGTTGAGCACAGTATGGTTCTGCAGTTCATCATTGATCTCTCTATCTTCCATTCGTTTTTCCCTGAGTACATCTTCTGCAAGTTTTGTTCGTTTAGCTATAAGCGATATAATATCCCAATCGAGCTTTGATATCTCATCACGAGCATGTTGAAGTGTCATGGTTTAATCCTTTATCCTGTATTCATCAAAATTCCTTATTTCCTTGATTGCTGACGCAATCAAGAATTATTTCCGCACACGGAGTGTGTGATTCTGCACAACGAAGTTGTGCAGTTGTTAGGTTAATCTCTGTACACGAAGTGTGCAGTTCTGCACAACGAAGTTGTGCAGGTTTCAATCCTTTATCCTGTATGCACCCTTATTATTAATCTTCGTATTTATGACTTTTCCGCCCAGACCACTCCATGCTTCTGCAACTTTTTTAGTGTTATCACCATGTGTGATTGCTACATAAGATGGGCCTGTGCCGCTGAGACTTGCAGATACTGCCCCGGCTTCAAGAGCGGCAAGTATTGGCTCAGGACTAAAACCAAGTGCAGCAGAGTATATTATGCCGTTTAGGGTCATAGCGTGCCAGTAATCCCCACTTTCAGCCATTGCATTTGCATCAGCAATCCAGGGCGACGCAAGTCTGCACCTTGAGACATTCACATCCCTGCTGAATGCCTGTATCGCTGGGGCGTACACAACTGCTTCAGCCTCGATCTGCTCATGTCTGATGATCAATCGTTTTTTATTGTCAGTTACAACAACACCACCAAGATAAGAAGCGGCGGCATCATCGAAGGCACCGGTGATGGTAACGCCTGCTTCAACTGAAGCATCAACACCAATATTTATCGCATCCATCGGCTGGAGTTCCTCTTCTATTGCAAAAAGTGTTGCCAGAACAGCGGCATTTGCTGCAGCACTGCTGCTTTTTAGTCCGCTTGCCTGTGGGATATTACTGATCGTTTTCACAATGCCCCCACAGTTTAGATTGAAATGCGATAATGTGTGTTTTACTGCAAGTTCGATCAGACGCGTGTCTCCACCGCCTTCGATGATTCCTTTTATGCCGCTTCTGTGAGAAGTTAGTGTTACTTCTGCTATGGTGTGTAGATCAAGGGCAAAGGCAGCGCCTTTCCATGTTGAAATCGCATTTATTATGCTTCCTGCACCACAGGCAGCTGCTTTTCCATAATATGTCATTGTATTTGTCCTGTTTGTTGTAGAATCATCAAGTGCTTCACCTCAATCGTTCGTTACATCTTATTTTCCACATCACATAAAAATCCATCACTATTTCTGGTAAAAATACCTGGAGTGGAGTTGACATAATAGTATTCACGCGATTAGCGCCGAGTTTTGAGTGCACACTTTTAACACCCTAAATGTGAGTGGGCAGTCCAATATTACATTTCAAGCTCGTGATAGGCAGCATTAATCAGGTCTGACACGTCAACATCATTTTCCATAGCTATTATCAGAGCGCTTACATTTATGTCAACCAATCTAGATAATTTTTTCTGGTTCTGGTTGATAGCTGCTATGACCTTTCGTTTATCCTCTCCAGTGTTAACGATGATCCGCTCAATTATTTTTTCAAACAAGCTTTCTTCTGCTGTAGTTATTATCCCGGTGGTTGGCTTGAAATCAAATGGGGGGTTTACCTGTGTAAGATCAAAGTTTACTGTTACAAAATCTCCTTCTTGTTGCAGCAGTCCGTTGTTTACAGCAGTTGAGAGCACAGTTTTTGCTTCAGCTGGTTTAAACCATTTCAAATCCAGTACAAGGCTGAGGATGAATTCTTTTGTCTTAATGCTGCGTTCACCTTTTATTTTGAAAGGTTGCACAACGGTGTAAATCAAATCATTCATACGATTTTAAATTGTTTTTCATATCTTTAAGATTAGTAGGGTAGGTATTAAACTATAAATGTGTGTTTATTTCACGGCATGTTATCCAACCGATATTGCTTTGTTTCTCTTTCTATCTGGAGTATCTCTCGTGAAGCAGTCGCTATACGATTCCTGTACTCCGGCAGCGTATATATCCCAAGCCTCCAGTTATCGTGCTGTGATTTTTCAAGGGAAGCTACTATTGGCGATGCTTGATCCAGCGGTAATGTGGTGTCATTGATTATAATCTGTGCTTTACTCTCGCATATCTCTGGCTGTGGTGGTATGTCAACAATTACATAGTCCGGATTGATATTTGCCGTTTCTGCTATTTCATGTTCAAGTCGTTTGGAATGTCCAATGTATGTTAAAATATTTGCAGGAAGATTGTCAAATCCTGTGTATATGGCTCGTTTGAAGAGGTTTCTGTTATTCAGGCGATCCGCTATCTCTTTTGTGTATTTATCTGATTGTTGCAGGGTTGTGATGAGAGTTGCATCATCCATTGAGCGTAGCTCGAATGGTTGCAGTTTTTGTTTATCCAGCAGGTGTTCAATGGCTTTCTGGCACATGCTTTCTGCTATACGACTTACATGATGATAGTACACTGTTGGATGCATAAAGAAGCGTGATATAAGTAAAGCCTCTACCGCCTGCAACCCACCCGTTTCCACCGCAAGTTTGTTTCCATGAAAATGTATTTCGTGAAGGAGTCTCAGATGGTCAATGAGCCCATAAGCAACACCTGTGTAGTGAGAATCCCTGATCAGGTAATCCATGCGGTCAACATCAATTTCGCTTGTAAGTATCTGGCTTTCATAAGTCTGGCCTTTTATATGTTTTACTATCTGTTTTGGCGAGATTTCGTATGCTTCAAGTATGCTTGCAATAACTGTATGTTCAACAATATCTTCCACATCAATATGAGTTTTTCTGGTGTATCTGTGAATTAGTTCTTCAGTGGTGTGGGATAGCGGTCCATGTCCAATATCATGAAGCAAAGATGCTATCTGTATTTCTTTTTTTACCAGTGGATCCTCTATAAGGTGTGTGAGCTTGCACGCGAGATAATAACTTCCAAGACTGTGTTCGAATCTTGTATGATTTGCACCAGGGTATACAAGATACGACAATCCAAGCTGCCGTATCCGCCTCAGCCTCTGGAAGTATGGCGTATCGATGATTTGAACAGCAAGATCGTCAAGCTGGATGTGTCCATGTACAGGATCGCGAATGATCTTCATACGTAGTACCAGAGTGTCGTTGTTCCTGCTTATTTATATTATTTCCGAAAAGTTTTACTTAAACCTGGGCGATGGTGGAAACACATATATTATCAGAATGGGTTACTATGTTTTGTAATGTCTAAACATGCTGCTGTGGTGTTTGATAGTGCCGGCACTCTGCTTTCTATGTATCGAATAGCCAAAGACATAAATAAAAATTTGATGCTGTGTGATGTGTCTACTGTTGCGATAGCCAGTAAAAAAAAGGAATGTGTGATTGCGGTAATCCATATAGAAGATGTTGAAGACATACAACAACTCCCGTCTTCAATGCCAATCCGTGATTTTCTTGACACCTATAACATTGATATTGGTATTACCTGCACATCGCAGCCTGTAACAAAGGATGGGGTCATCAAAGCTGTTAAAAAAGATAGTGGGGCAACAGTAGGAGACCTCCAGGAGGTACTGGATGAGGTATTGTCCGGTTACAATAATCGTTATTATGTTGGAATTGGCATCATGGTAGATATGGAAGCCCAGAACATTCCATACGCTTTAAGCAGCAGGGGGAGTTTATTTCCTCATGTAAAAAAGATTATCGCAGCCCTGCACCAGCTTGGAGTTGATGTGTACATAGCTTCTGGCGATCGACAACTGGATATTGAGCACTTGGCTGACTGTATTGGAATTACGCAAGAGAAATCTTTTGGCTTATCTACTCCTCTTCGTAAAAGGGAGATAGTCAATCGACTTAAAAAGGAATATAATCCGGTAATTATGGTAGGAGATGCTATAAATGATTTACTTGCCTTTGAGGCTTCAGACATGGCGATACTAACTTTGCAGCAGTATAATATGCGTCCAGCAAGGCTTCTTGAGAGTGTGGATAAAACCATCAATCGGTTAGATGAACTCGTGCCGATTGTAAAAGAACTGATAGATTGATTACTGCATGGATTTGAGATGGCAAACAAATATTATTCACTTGGCTATTCAACGTGCCCTAATGATACCTTTATATTTCATGCTTTAGCCCACAACCTTGTCGATACCTGTAACATCAGATTTAACCAACACCCGCATACAACGCAAGCAGAAACAAATCTACCTGTTGATACCTGTAACATCAGATTTAACCAACACCCACATACTCCGTATGCGGAAACAAATCTACCTGTCGATACCTGTAACATCAGATTTAAGCCACACCTGCATGATATCGAGACATTGAACCAGCAGGCATTTTCAGGATGCTATGATGTAAGCAAGCTTTCTTACCATGCACTTGGATTCCTGCTTGATGAATACTCTCTTCTGCGAAGTGGAAGTGCACTTGGAAGAGGGTGTGGGCCAATTATTGTTGCACAGGAGAGTTTCAAACAGGCAGAGCTTACCGGAAAAACAATTGCTGTCCCAGGAAAGTTTACCACTGCACACCTGTTGCTGCAATTGTTTGAGCCAAAAATAAAAAACATAGTCGCAATGCCATTTGACAAAATAATGCCTGCTGTCGCGCAGGGGATTGTTGATGCGGGAGTAATCATTCATGAAAGCCGCTTTACCTATCCACACTATGGGCTAAGGAAAGTAATAGATCTTGGAGAATGGTGGGAAGATGAGACTGGAAAGTTGATTCCCCTCGGTTGTGTTGCTGCAAAGCGAAGTATTGGCAAAAAAGCCATAGATACTGTCGACACAGCTCTTTGTGAGAGCATCAAGTATGCAAATAAAAACCCTATTGCAGCAATGCAATATGTAAAACAGTATGCACAGGAAATAGCAGACGATGTGATACAAGCCCATATCGGCATGTACGTTAATGATTACACCATTGACATAGGAATAGATGGCACAGCAGCGGTCGAAACACTCTTTCAGCTTGCGCGAGAACAACAGATTCTGCCACAAACCGATAAACCATTGTTTTGAAAGGATGCTGCACCTGTTTACACTTTTTGCCACAAATAATAAGTAGGATGGTGTATTGATGTAAAAAAAGCAGTCCTGTAGGGTAGTGGTCAATCCTGCCGGCCTTTGGAGCCGGCGACGGCGGTTCGAATCCGCCCGGGACTACTGGAAAATGCTTCAGCGCTCCGATAGTGTAGCGGCCAATCATTTCGGCCTTTCGAGCCGAGGACTCGGGTTCAAATCCCGATCGGAGCACTTAAAATATTTTTGTATTTCCATAATTCCAGGTATTGCATATCTAACAATTTATTGTGTTCCCCTGACTTAGCATGATTTGTCTCTTAACCGAACACGCATGATGATTTATCAGATTGTTCAACGCGAGTCATCAAAGAAGCCATATTTTCTAAGGCGGGCAAGAGTTTCGAACTCCGTTCATTTCTCTCCATCTGTCCACCTTTCAAGATGGTTCTTCAACTTCTGAACAAAATTTCGGGCTGTTTCTAACCGAACTTTAACAAAATTTCGACCAAAAAACTCACGTAATCAACATCGGTTAGCATCTTATCCATCGAACACACGCTGGAATTTATGGGTACAACCTCCTTCACATCAAATAGCGGCATCTTGATGTCAATTCCTTTTTTAATATACTCATAGTTATTAATATTTTGTCCACGATTGCATATAACGTTCTGCAAGTATACAAAGTTGCCAGTAAGGCCAATTTTGGTGAAGGTGATAGCCGAAGCCAGATACGCTCTGTTATGCGCCAGCCCCACCAGGGTGTGTGGTGCGAAAGGCATTCTCATAGATTAGCTTTAGAATCTCTTTTCCATGAGGTTGTGGTATATTTCTTCCCTCTTTTTTCGCAGTCTCTATCCACAGTTCCATAGCTATTTTTATCTCTTCCAATGCCTTTTCTTCGTTTTCTCCGAACGCTGTGCATCCCGGTAATTCCGGTACCACCGCGATAGACCCCTCGTCTTCTTCGCTGTGGAATATCTCTATTGCGTACTTATACATCTCTTTCATCTTCCTTTAAGAGGTTATACTTTTCAATAATCTTTATAAGCTGTTTTACTTGATAAGGTTTTACCTTACCACTTACATTTTGAAAATTTAGCATTTCATCTATTCCATCTCGCACATAAATACGATGGCTGCCCCTTCCGCCTTTAAATCTAAACCCAAAAGCCTCAGCTACCGTGCATAGCCTCTTAAAACGAATCTTCTTTGGGTTCCTTTTCAACTCTTCAAGTATACGAGCCTTATCCATACAGCAACATCAACCACCACATCACATTAAAATCTTTTACACGCGTCAGCATTTGGGCGTTAGCCGCGGGTGCCGTGTTATCTGACGTTCGGCGGTCGTTCGATAGAGGTTCTCCCTAAACTCGTCAGGTGTTATCATGGCTTACCGTAGACTGCCCCCTAACGTGCCTATCGCCAGCTCACGATGTAGAAGAACCACGCATCCGAAGCGCCATCTGGCGTTTGCTTCTTGAGCACCACGTGGCTGCCGCGTTGCCGTACTCTCTCGAAGCCCAAGCGTCAGTGCACGCACGGCTTCTTTTCCTGATATCCTGCGCAACTTAGGCATACACTATGGCATCAAAAGTGGTCATCAATGGCCTGGTAACTTCAGGCATGGGAAACTCTTCCAGATAGAGTTCTGTCGCTTCTTTCAGATTGGCGATGGCTTCCTCGATAGTGTATCCCTGGCTAACCATCCCAACTTCAGGGCATTCTGCTACGTATATATCTTCTTCCTTGTGGAGAACCGCGGTAAAGGTTCGTATTGCCATTTCAAACACCTCCCGGTATTGCTCTTAAAGATGTTATCTACCAAGGC
Source organism: Candidatus Argoarchaeum ethanivorans (assembly GCA_905067535.1). The sequence goes on along the minus strand of CAJHIR010000012.1, from coordinate 1,074 downwards.
GAATATCAGATAACGTTTCCAGCACATACGACGTTGCGACCGAAGGGGGCAATGTTCCGGAGGGCATGGACGAAGCCCGCACCATTGGTGTTCGGTTAAGAAGTTTTGGTGATTTATTGCTCACGTTTTTGACGACTTGAATGCTCTGACAAATCCTGATGTGTATTAAAATCACAACCAGTCATGGATGAAACCCAATCTCAATTTCGCCCAATAGTTTATTGTGTTCCCCTGATTTATCACGATTTGTCTCTTAACCGAACACGCATGAAGCCCGCACTGTATATGCTGTGTTAGGCGAAGTGGCAGTTTTGTCAAACATTTTGTAATTTGTAAACCCATATTTTCCCTACGCCTTTGGAATATCTTTCTGGATTAAATTTACCTGGAAAGCAAAAGACAATTTGCACGTCTGGATGTATCTGGGAAAATAAGTAAGCCGCAATAGTTTGTAATTTACTGCATTGAGGCGTTATAGCTACATTATAATACTCATATAATTCGTGTCCACTATTCTCAATGCTTTTGTATATTTTATCCAACTCAGTAACTATCTCGGATATATAAAACGTAGAGATACCCCTCTCCACATGATTAAATTTATTAAACAAGTCTACATGCAGTTCTTTTGAAAAATCTCTTCTCCATTCAAATTTTTCATGAGGAGAACCTCCATAGCACAGTACTACCATGTTTGGACGGTAAGTGTCTAATAACCCTGCAGCTCTTGAAGGTTCATATCCAACAAGGAATATGAGACATATTGGTTTATTCTCAGTGAAATATCCTTTAAAACCCGGTAAAATTATCACCTCTCTTGTACCAGAAGCGCCCAATTCATCACCTAATTTTAATATATCCTCTTCCCCATCGCTTTTCATTAGTCTTTTAATTTCGGCTCTTTTTTCTATAGAGGGGTAGTAAATGTCCGCTTCCGCATATAATATTACTATCTCCTTGCCCAAAAACCTTTTTTTGGCTTGATGTACACTTAGTAATATCAGGGAATTGGCCATTCCCGATATATCTATGAAAACTGTTCCAATATTCTTCTATTGGTATTCTTTTAAATGC
>CAJHIR010000011.1 GCA_905067535.1 Candidatus Argoarchaeum ethanivorans | reverse complement strand
TTGGCATAGACGTTAGCCGAAGCCAGATATGTTCTGTTAGGCGAAGTGTCGATCATCTTCTCATTTTCCTTTGTACCTTGAGTATAACTCTAAAAATTCTTCTAAACTTATTCCCAAGTCTTCTCTGATTATTTTACGCAAAAGCCCTTTGGGTATGTCCTTGTTTCCATGCACAGGAACAGTGGTTACTCTCCCATCTTTTAATCTCAACCTTACATGAGAACCTTTTGTCCTGATAACCCTAAAGTCAATGAATTCCAAAAACTTTACAAGTCCTCTGCCTTTGATTACGGGAAGTTTAAACATTCTGAGCTACTTCCAGTTCTCTAAATCCTACGAACTTGTTAAGCTCCTCGATTTTCATCTCATCGAGGCACATCTCTATGACTTCCCTTATATTTTCCAGTGCCTCATCTATAGTTTCGCCGTAAGAATGACAACCCCGGAACAGCGGGCAACTTACTATGTAGTATTCATCTTCGTCCATCTCAATGATTATGGGCAGATGTAATTTTTCCATTTTTAATACTTCCAATTGGATATATATCTCATGTATTAAAGACATTTCGCCTAACAGGCACGCTCATATCTGAAGTTCCTCAAAGATACGAAGCCAGATATGTCCTGTTATACGCTGTTAGTCGCATTTTATCATTTTATTCCTTCTTTTAGCTTGTTGATAATTTCCTCTGCTGTTTCTATCATTTTTTCTACCTCTTCTTTTGAGTAAGAAGTAATTGGTCCCGGAGGATACCGCCCCTCGTAATAGAATGCAGTCAATTTCCTGCCAAGATCAAGATATTTTTGAAATTCATCATCAAAACTCATAGCCTCGGTTATGAGCAATTCAATATCGTGGATCTTCTTTAATCCCCAGCCCCTGTAGATAAGAAATCCTTTCAGGTATTTTTCGACCGCCTGATGAATATGAAAAAGTACCACATCAGGGTATTCTTCCTCAACAAAAAGAATTTTAGCAACTTCTAAGTCATGTTCCCCTCTTTCAATCCATTCTTTGACTACTTGCTCTTTCATATAAAATTGTCCCCTTCTGGATTATTTCTTTTATAAAATCATCCCCTATTCTAAGGCGCTCCTCTAACTCTTTAGGACTATATACTAACGGCGATACAGGTATTTTGCAATTGGGGTTATAAATTATCCTTTTAACCTGCACGAATCTATCAACCCTTCTTTTATTAGTGTTTTTCAAAATCAAGAGGTCTATATCACTATCTTCAGTAGGATTGCCATAAGCATAAGAACCAAATAGAATAATCTTTATAGGCTTATATTCCATCTTTAGCTTCTCAACAATTTCAGATAATATTGTTTTTACTTCTTCTTTCATTTTTCACCTGCCTCGGGTTTATATGTTTCTTACACATATAAGCGCTTTAGATTATATAAAGCTCCATCCACCGAGCGACCAAATGTGTATAACGTTCCGAGCGTATCTGAAGTTTTTGCGACCAAGGGGGGCAAAAATATGGGTGAGGGGCGAGCCGAGCCCCGAACCGCATACGCTGTGTTATACGCCCCGACGACCGAAGGGAGGAGAGCGCAGCGTGGCGCGACTGAAAGGAGCGAGTTCAAAAAATATTTTTCATTCAATTACATTTTGACAGGCTTTTTATTCAATAATCATAAATTTGTTTTTTTGTTTTGGATTTTGGGCAGAGGGGTTAGGGGTGAATGCCTAAAATCCAAAACTCCTTATTCTGTTTGAGGGAGGGGCAATAGGGGAACTAAAGGGGTGAATTGCCCCTCTCTCAAACTTTTTCTTTTTCAGATTATGTTTCTATATTCAATAATTAAACTTCAGATTTGATATTCAGTTCATTTAATTTATCCCACAAAGAATCTAATGCTTTCTCTCTGTGTCTATAAAAAGCACTTCCAGTAATTCTCCAAAATGTCCATCCTGATCTTTCTAAAACTTCTTGCCTTTCAATGTCTTCTTGCCATTTTTCTATCCTGTTATGATATTTGTCTCCATCACACTCAATGGCAAGTTTTGCTTTTTCACCTTGCACAACAAGGTCAATTCTATATCCAGCGACTTCATATTCTGGAATAACTTTATACCCATTATTGATGATAATTTCAGCAACTTGATATGCAAATTCTGACGCCCTTCCTCTGTTAACCTCTTCCCTAATTGCTTGTAAACCAGCTTTTCTTTCTTCTATTTTGTGATTATAAAACCAATCTAAAATTCGTTTTCTTAAATCATCAGGGTTTGCTAATTTGTCTTTTGGAATGGAGTGAAAAAGAATCATTTTATTTTTTGCTCTTGACATTGCAACATTGACTCTTTGCTTATATGCTTTTTGAGATATTGTGTAAGGAGTAATTGTCTTTTTTGGATTATACAGATCAGGAGCTTTAACCATTGATATAAACATTATATCCCTTTCATCTCCTTGGAATACATAAGGGTCGCCACAAGTAATTTTTCTCTTTTCAATTTCTTTAGATGGAATATTTTCACCAATTAATTTCATTATGTATTTCGACTGGTCTTTACCCAATAGAGATACTATACCTAAAGTGAGTGGTCGTGTTTCTCCTTCTTCGTCCGTCTCTTTATATTTTTCATTTTGTAGAACTTCTTTTAACTTCTCCAAAATTGCTTCTGCCTCTGGTTTATTTATTTGTGCATTAGTTTCTTCAAAACCGTTTTCTACAAAGACTGATTCCAATATTGGATCTAATTTATACTTTGGCAATTGATCTCGTAAAATTTTTAAATTTCCATTGTATGATAACGAATTACTAAATCCAATAATTTCTTCAACTGAGCGGAAATGCTCCGTTAAAGTAATAATGTCTGTCATTTTTATTTTAGCAATATCAAACAAGCTAGATGTATTAGAAAAATGATGACTATTTGGAACATCAGATATATATCGTGTAATTAAATCGGTAACCTTGCTTTGTGTGGTAAATGTAGTTGGGCTAACCTGTTCATCATCTCCTACAATAAGCAATTTTTCTCCGATGTAAGCAATATTTAAACCACGAGTATCGACTTGACTTGCTTCATCAAAAATAACAATATCAAACATTCCGGCTGTTGGATTTGGAAATAACTCATGTATTGTGTTTATCGGCATAATCCAAACAGGAACAGCATTTTTACCAACCTCTAAAGATTTTTTTGCGTCGGCAAGATGTTTAGGCGCATATTTACCAAGTCCTTTACCTCGTTTTTTCATGCTTAATGCGAATGAAGCAAGCGCTTCTTTTTGTTTTTTAGTAACTCGTTTTTTAAGATGCATCCATGCAGAAATTTCAACAAAATCTCTAACCAAATCCCTTTCTTTATTTTTTAGAATCCATAATTCTTTACTTATTTTAGAAATTGGATTGCCTGAATGTAATTCATCTAACCAACTAATTAACCTTTTCCATCTCCAATTTTCTTCTATATTAATCTGAATATCACCGTCTTTTTTAATTGTGAGTTTAATTTCATCAACCGTTTTAGGAAGTCTCCCCCTTAATACATCTTCAATTAGTTTAATTTCTTCAGATTTATTTTGTTTATTAATCAAATCTGGTATTTGCTTGTAGAAAGATTTTATTTCTTCTAAATTTCCCGTTTCCAAATTTTGTAGGTACTCAATAACATTTTTATGGTTATGTTTATTTAATTTTAGCTTTTGTACTGCTTCATTAAAAATTTCATCCTTCAACTCAGAATATTCTATGGATAATTTTTTCCTCTCATTTAATTCCTCTATTTCTTTTTTCATATCAATTATTTTATCAATGTTTTTCTCCTTAATGTATGTAGCTAATAAAAGTGTTTTTTTATGTGCATTGTCCTTTTCAAAATACGTAGCTATTCCATTTATTAAATTTTCATATTCATTGCTTTTAAAATACGAAAGAAAATTATCAAAAACAGTCAAAGCGTTTTCTATAAAAGATAAATCAAAAATATTTACCTCCTTAAATAATTTGTAATTTTTAATATTCGTATTTAATTTAGAATTATCTTTTTCAAAATAAATAATACGAGTTATGCTATCTATAACACCTTCAAATTCCACTATATTAAATGGATTTGAAAATTCTTTTTTATTAACCATAGACTGAAAAGCCTGTTTCCAAATATTTTTCAAATCATTTTCAAGTTTTATTTTTAAAAAATACGCATTAATGACTTCAATATCATTGTTATTACAAATTTCCTTCCCATCAATCTTTGTCTTTTTTATAAACTTTTTTATATTTAAATTAAATAAAAGTCCAATGCCTTTTTTGACCTTATCGTCATTGTTTTTTGCCTGATTCGCAATTTTAGAAATTATTTCCAAGGCAGAAATATGATCTATGTCATATTTATCAATTAATTTTATTTCTTTGCCAAGCAGAATACTTTCAGACTCATTATATTTTTTTAGTATTCCTTTTATTTTTATCAGTATATTTTCCCACTTTTGTTTTTGATTATCATTTTTCAATATTTCAAACAGTTCTTTTTCGTATGGCTCATTAAAAGAAAGTAGAGTCTCTTTTAGTATTTTAAGAGCATCATAAACATCAGAAATATTATTTTCTTTTGTCTTGTCAAAAAAACTTAATTCTGAAATATTATTTTTTTTAAAAAATCTGACTTCCTTTAAACGTTTTTCAAATTTAGAAGCCTTTTCTTTGTGTGTATTATAATCATTTATATTCTCTTCTATATTGTCTATATTTTTTAGCCCCTCATTGTCTGGAACATATAATTTAAATAATTGTAATTCTTCCTTATTTAATTCCTTATTCAGTTCAAAAAAGCGCTCCAGACTATCCAGCGGGGGTAATATGTCAATAGTCGGAATCCTGTCTAATTTTACAAAATCCCATATCTCGCTATCCGCACTTCTTAATGCTGATATATAACTATTTATTTCAGACTGTGAAATAGCCAGTTCGTCGTTATAGTGAATATCATCTGAAATTTTAAATTCATTATTGTCTTGAAATTCTGTAATAAATTTAGCGCCTTTAATAGGTGTAAATTTTTCTATACCTATTATTATTTTCTCTCTTGAATCTAATAGAGAAATTTTTTCAAAATCATTATTTTTTTGCGCAATTTTCTCTCTAATATTTTGCAATTCTTTCTCTATTCGTTTCTTTTTTTCATTTGTAAATTCTGTTGTATCTGACAATATTGTATTAATTTCAGCTACAGAGGACTGTAAATCATCATTTCTAGAATTTGCTTCTACTTGCGAAACAACCATGCTTCTAATTTCTTTTGGTATATGATTTTTTAATACAGAAAGAGCTTGTACTGTTTGAGAAGTAACTAAAACTGTTTTTCCAAGTGCGAGAAACCGAGAAATTAGATTTGCAATAGTATGAGTTTTCCCTGTTCCAGGAGGTCCTTGGACAACAGCCCCATAATTTGATTCAATTTGTTTTGCAATCTTTTTCTGTTCATTATTATATGGAAGCGGAAAATATAACTCACTATCTATTTCCTTATCACTTTGAATATTATCATTATCTGTCTCTTCTGAATCTCTTTCTTCATTTTTATTTACATCGTCACAAACTAAGTCTGTTAAAAAGGGCGTTAGTTTGTTATTGTTTTTAATATCTTCCTGAATTTTTTTTGCATAATCAGCCCAACTCTTTCCGCTTTTTTTCAATAAAAACAAATGGTGAAAATTGAATGCCGTGGGTTGTGTTTTTATAATTATTTCCTCTCCTCTATTGTTATATTTTGATTCGCCGTCTGGAGAGATATAATGCACCAATTGCTGTAAATACTTATGAATTAAGCTATAGTCCCAAATATCAAAATCACCATCATTTATTTTTTTGTTAATTCTTTCGGCTAATGAATCAATATCTACAAGATTTGTATTTTTGTCATCTAATACTTCTCTTACAAAAGAAACATCAAAGAAAGTCTTCAGATTTGAATCTGACTTAATAGAAATAATATTTCTGTCTGGATCAAATTCTATAACAAGAGGAGTAAAAAATGTTGGATGATATATTTCTTTTCCGTTTTGTTTCCACGACAAAACATCATGCCCCCATAGCAAATCGTAACTATCAGATTCTGTTTTTAAAAATGATCTAAGAGAATAAAACTTGTCGTATGCTTGATTTGAAATAAAATATTCATGATTTTTTTCTTCCCATTTAGTCCATTTAAGCTCTATCCAATCTTCATATAGTTTTATTAGTTCAGGAAAATCTTCAAAAAAAATCTTTTTGGGGTTTTCATTTATTTTTTCATAATCGCCAAATTCATTTTTAGTTATCCATTCATTTAAATTTGAATTTTTTTCACCTGAGCCTGATATTAATTTATCAAAAGCAATAATTCGTTTTTTATCATCTTCAAATTTTTCAGTTAGCACTATAAATTCCTTTGGTTCTGGTTTTATAAAACTGATGGATTCAAAATCAATCCATTTTTCAAGTTGTTTTGGTAATTTAGGGGGATTTTCAATTTTGTATCTTTCAATTGAAAAAAACAAATCATCTGGTTTGTCTGCTTCGATGTTTCTATTCTTTAGAAAAATTTTATCTATAATAGGCAAAAAATCCTTATCTTCCAAATTAAGTTTCTCTTCTTCTTTGGATAAATTCTTAATATTTTTTCTAACACTAATATTAAGCAAAGAGAGTTTCTCTAAATACTCAAAAAGTTTTATCCCGTTATTGATCTGTTTATTCATAATTTACCATTCAATTAAGTATTTGTATTATATCCGTTTTCCCCTTATAAATAAATCGTTTTCGGAGCGGAGCGGAGAAAACACCTTATATTCCCCTCTATAAAAATAAAAAACAAATTTATTCCCCTTTTTAAAAAAAGCCTGTCAAAATTCCTTATTAAAAAGAAAAATATTTTTTGAATTGTGTATAACTTCGGTATATCCGAACTCGAGTTCGTATATCTTTCCATTTTGGAGTTATATCTGAAACTTACTTCGTATATACCTCCCTTTAGCTGACTGCTGATCTTCATATCCTTCAACCTCATTTTTCAATAAACGATTCTTCATTATTAAATCCAACGGACTTTTAATCTTACCTATATCCTTATTACTCACATGAGTATATATCTCTCTGTCGTTTTGCTACTTTTATGCCCCAGTAACTCCTGAATATACCGCAAATCTGTCCCGTTTTCCAATAGGTGTGTAGCGAAACCATGTCTAAGAGAATGAACCGTGGCGTTCTTCTTAATGTTTGCCTTTTTGCAGGCATTTGAGAATATCTTCTCAACTGTCTGAATTGTTATATGCTTTTCTTTATCTTGGCCCGGAAATAGCCAATAACTCCCGATCGTGTTTTTTAACTCTCGATTACGAGAAGCACTGCAAAGCTGCGCTTTGCAGAACCGTACACAACGCGAGCAGAATAGACCCGATAAAATTAAAACCAATAACTGCTATGATATTAGTGAATGACACTCAATTCCCCATACGCTGTAACATACAAAGGCATCTATGCCATAGCTAACGAACAAAATACACTTGTGGAATTAATCGAAGAATCGCAATGTTATGGAGCTTCTGCATGGGCACGTTATCACATATCAAAGGGACCACTGGTTATCTCAAGCTGCAGCATTGGAAGTACGATGCGTTATCTTCTCAACGTTGAAGAAACAGACTTTAAACTCGTAGGTTCCAGGCAAGCTGCAGGAATTAAAAAAGTTGTCATAAACAACAACGAAATTGAAATCACATTCAGTGGACTTGGTGGAGGTGGTGTTGGTGCAACAGTGACACGAGCCCATTCACCTGGCGTACTCAGTTACGACATAACCGAATCAGGGGGAGGAAAAGAAGCGCATGGCACAATTATACTTCCGCGGAGAGAGCGAATACTCATAGGAATCGATGACACAGACTCAAAAGATGTTGGTGCAACGTGGGCGCTTGCCAACAACATCGCTTCAGAACTCAACAGCATGAATGCTGCATACATATCTCACACACTCGTACAACTTTATCCTGTCGAGGAGCGCACTCAAAACTGTGTATCCACGGTAATAGAATTCGCCTGCACAACCAACCAGGCAGCAAACAGCCTGTTGAAGCAATTCAAACAACTCCTGCAAAAATACAGCGTATCTTCCCAGACAGGAATGGCAGTCTATACGGGTTTTAACCCGGACGCTCTTACAAACTACAGCAAGAAAGTGAGAGGAGAGAATGTCACAAAACAGGATGCATTCGAGACTGCAAAAAAAACAAACACACAAATATACCTTGATGGAAATGGCATCATCGGCGCAATTGCGGCCATACCCTGGTACCGACAGCCAGATGAGTCAATAAAATCCTTCAATCTTTGAAGATGTGAAAAACACATCGCTTAAACCTGTTTTTTGTTGCCGCCAGAAAACTCTAAATAAACTCCCAAATAAACTTCAAACAACACAAGTTCAGCACTGTATAAAAATTGTATTTGCATAGCAAACAGTAGAACCAACCAAATACTAAAATTCTTATCCTATGTATCGCAGGTCATCATCTGGTGTGGCTGGTGTTATTCCCTGTTCCATCTCTTGAAGTTTTGCTACTATTTTCTCTACTTCTCTTGCTCGCTCTTCAAGTGCAGCCATGTCTACTTCAAGTTTGAGTGCTTTGCATAATATTCTAAGCACTGCCTGTGCACTTTTTGGGTCTACCATGTAACCAGAGGTTAGCCCCATGAGGCATATAGCATCGATGTTTTTGGATTCTGCAAGCCCCAAAAGCAATCCTGACGTGCCAACTATTCCACCAGCAGGTTCCCCGTCCTTAAATTCCACACCAAAACTGGCGTGCTCATCTATCAGCTCGGTGTTGTTTACAGCACCAAGAACGGTTTCTGTTTCTACGAGTTTTCCTATTCCATAGCCTCCAAGCGTATAGATACGCTTGACGTTGTATTTTTCTGCCATGTCAAGGAAGATATTACATATTTCATAGTGTCCTTCGTTTGTTGTGCTCTGGTGGTCTCCAGCTATTATAAGCAGATCAACATTTTTCGATTTATAAGCGTATACTTCATTTCGTACAAGCCTGACGACGCTGTCTTTTTCAACTAATACCTGCGGTGGGAAATGGGGAGAGTATATTTCCATTATTTTTTCGGCGTTCAATTCTTCAATCAGGTGATCTGCGACAAGTTTCCCAACATGTCCCACGCCAGGTAGTCCTTCTATGATGATTGGATCGGTCAGTTCAATTTCTTTTAGAGTTACGATGGTGGTTTTATTCATTTATTATACACTCCTCTTTTCTGGTTTGCTTTTTTATTAATCTGCGGTATTTGCCGTAAGGGTCACCTGGAGAGAATCTTGCAGGTTGTGGATTTTTTGTCTGGTTTCCACAAACGGGACATATGTCTTTCAGAGTATAACGCTTACAGTTCACACATTTACGTATTTTGAATTTCATGTTTATCTTGTTACTTGTTTCTATGAAATTTCGCTGTGCCACCGGCTTTTTGCACTGATTTTAAGATGTGTTCCGATGATTTTTTTAGTATACTTTCTGCAGTCTTATAGTCAGGTGCAATGATATGAATACGGTATCTTGGAGCGCCAACATAGCTTATGTCTATTGTTGCATCTTCTGTTTTTACTTTTTTGCCTGCGAGTAGTGATTTTTTAATAACTTCTACACCATCAAGAGCGGAACAGGTAATATCAACAAAGCCTGAGATATCTACCGAGGGGATTTTTAGGTTCTCATTGGCAAGTTTTGCCATGAAGTTTGCAACTGTTTCATCAATTCCCTCGGCGATCAGAGCACTGGTCCCATTAGCTCGCACATCTTCAAAAGAGGCATAAACTGTACCAAAAGCGTCATAGAGTGTTTTTACCAAAGTCTCGTGTTGTTCTGGTGCAAGTTTTGATAGCTCTGCAACGTAGTCTATCCATTTTCCAGCTTTTTGCTCGTTTTTCCATTCCCGTATCTTTTCTCGTCGCTGGTGTTCGTTCACGTCTTTAAGCGAGAGGTCAATATGGAGTTTTTCTGGAACCACGTTAAGCGCCTTACAGACGATCTTCTGTCCCTCGCGCACATGATCTCTGATATATTTCACCCACCCGGAAGCAACCTCTGAAATGTGAATAAGTCCCTCCTTTTTACCATATTCGTCAAGCTCAACAAAAACGCCAAAATCCATTACTTTCTTAACCGTGCACACGACGAATTCATCTACTTCAGGCCAACCTTCTCTCTCCATTATGCAACAAACCCCAAAAACTCGAACTTAAGATGTGTGCTATTCCAGCACTTCAATGATCTCTGCTTTTATATTTGCTTTTCCGCTGGTTGGTTCTGCGAGTGTTTGTCCACAGATCAAGCAGTTGACGTGTGTGCTTGCACTGCCAAAAATTATCTGTTCATTCTCACAAGCAGTGCATTTTACCTTAATGAATTTGCTTTTTGGTTCTTTTATTATTTGTTTCATCGTATCATTCCTTTAGCTCGAATTTCCCAGCTCTGAAACACGGGCGAACGTGCGCTTTTTTACATATATTACAGCGGTATCGAAGGTTTACTTTTTTAGTGGGTTTATCACCACCTGGAACCTTGGAGAATTTGCCACTGTTGCCGATACCAGTCCGCCTTTCTTTCTGTCGCGTGATGTGTGTTAAGGATGAAGCTTTTGCTTTCTTCACCCGCTCTACCGTATGTACCGTATGTTTTTTGCAGGAAGGACAATATGTCCTGAAATTTTTTGGTATTTTCATTCTTGAACACCTTGTTAAATAATTATATTGCTTTAAGCGTATTTAATTTCAATATTTTCTCAACCCTTTTATGGTATTCTTAGTTATATTCTTTGCTATGACATGAGGCTATTGTAGTATCCCGAAAAATATAATACTATTAAGAACAGTATACAAATTATGAGTGTTACACTGCTAATTGATGACAGAGAGCTACCTTTAAACGAATTTATTGAGAACTTCTTCCAAAACACTATATCTGGAAGCTTACAAAGCCTTAAAGGCGTGGGTGAGTGGAAAGAGGTAAAACTAACAATAAAAAGAGATTGAAGACACCTGGTGACTTTAAACATAAACAAAAATCTTAACTTTCTAGTGTATCGATTCTAAAATAATACATTCCAAGTTTTCAGTGAAATCACTGGACTTTTCGACATCGTCTTTATCACAATATATTGAGCATGCCTCACTCATCAATCTATTTTGAATCGCAAGATTGCTGCCACACCACCAAGCCCAACTAATCTTTTGCCGGGTTCAAATTCCGTGCTGAATACCATAATCTTGCCGCGGTTCTGCTCCACTTTTTGAAGGAAGCGATCTATATTTGTTCCTCCGGACTCTCTCTGGCATCGCAGGTATTCGTCTGCTATAAGTAGTGTGTGAATGGCACCGAAATCAAAGGCACGGAGCACATAAGTCCAGCCATAGGTTGCAGCGCCGTTTGTTGAGATTTTAAGAAGCAAATTCTCTATGAGTTGTGTCTCTCTTGCAAGGCGACTGGACTCTGAAATTCGCTCCACAGCACCTCTTCGAAGCACCTCCTGGAAACCAGAGACGCCAATCGATGCAGTATCCTCGATTTTCGTCTTATTAGCAATTTCCGGTGCACGTGTTTTCAGTACTTTGAGAAAATCTTCTTTTGTAAAACCAGGTCCTGCAAGTACCAGTGCATCTGCTTGACCTGCAATAGTAGATAACCGATTTACAACTTCATCAAAAAACAATCCCCGGTAGTCGCCCTCGCCTTTGCCCAACGATTGTTTGATGTTTGAAAATTCTTCTACAGCGAATTGTCTCACCACACCAATCGATGCTTCGCCTTCTTCTATTGTGACAATGATTACACTCGGACGTTTTGCTTCGGCAACTGCTTCTTTGATCCGCTCGATCTGATCAGCCTGCCATGTTTTTATAATGGATAGCTGTGTTCCAACTTCAATATTCAAGGTGTGGTACGAGCCAGTATCCATGCCTGATTCGATGACTCCGTGAATGCGCAGTCTGTTGGAAAAACGGTGGAACTCGACGCGTTCAACATGCACCCCAAGTCGCATCGTCTGTTTTTCCATTTTTTCAGGGCGAATCTTATCACTGGCAGCTTCAACCTTGCGTTTTGTTACCGAAAACACCAGATCCCCGGGCTCAACTATATATTTCAAGTGCCACAAATCATCCAGCGATTCAGGCACAAGTCCAATCTCGCCTTCAAAATCTTTTAAAACACGCTTTGTAACCTTCACAATACAGTATATCTATTCAACGACATAATAGCCTTGCGCACTCGATTGCTAACGCACTCGAGAATCTAAGGTTACCGGTTATTTTCTGTACAACGAAGTTGTGCAGAGCCGAAGTATTCGCTGTGCAAGCTTTGCTGCGTTTACGCTGTTGTCAATTCCCACACACGCAACAGGCACACCAGGCGGCATCTGGACAATGGAAAGAAGGGCATCAAACCCCCCAAGTTTTCCATTTACTGGAACCCCGATAACAGGTTTTTCAGTTTTAGATGCGATAACACCTGGAAGTGCTGCCGAAAGCCCGGCTATTGCGATAAATATCTTTGCTTCTGTCTGTTTTATATAAGTGTCAAGTTTATCAGGATTTCGATGTGCTGAAATCACTTTTATCTCATAAGCGATACCTGCATCTTCCAGTACTCTGCAGGCTTTATCTGCTATTTTTCGGTCCGATTCAGAACCCATTATAATTGCTACATCTATCATAAATATCCTTTTGTGTTTTTGCTTGTTAATATCTTTTCTTGAACGTATAGGAAATTATAAACGCAACCGTGTTCTCTTGCTACTGAAATTCGATGGGGGATTGTAATTAAATAAAAGTGTCAAATCAATTGTCGTGCGGAAGGATCGTATAGTTCCACCCCCCATGAAATTTATCTCTTATGATATTGATCGGTTCCAGCTGCTGCATTGTTTCGTATATGCTTTGGATTTCTTCTGTATCCACTATGTATAATGAGGAGTACGACTATATAAAAATGTTACCTTGATTTAATTACGGGCACTATAAATGCAAGGGTTTATGAATACCTAAGGCTGCTTAGAACTACTGGAATATAATGACTACCTGTTCTGCTCCTGCAAAGATATACTTGTTTGGTGAGCATGCCGTGGTGTATGGCGAACCTGCTATAGCCTGTGCAGTGGAACTGCGAACACAGGTTACAGTAGAACCAGCAAGTTCCACAACTGTTATTTCCGGAGGTGTTCCAACCAGAATTGAAAGCGCTCCCTATATAATAGAGGCGTTGGAACAGATTAGACGTGTGCACCCTGTACCGGATGTATCGATACATATTACCTCAGATATACCAACCGGTGCTGGTGTTGGTTCATCTGCTGCACTTACAGTGGCTTTGCTCCAGGCACTATCCATCGAATTCGGTGTTGATATTGATATTTTGCAGATTGCATCGATGGCATACGGTGTTGAACTTTCGGTGCAGGGCGCGGCAAGTCAAACTGACACATTTATCTCTACCATGGGCGGAATGGCACTGATGCCTGATCGCATATTTCTTCCGCATTTAGAATGCAGCATGGTGGTTGGTGATACAAACATGCGAGGGAAAACCTCAACAATGGTTGCAAAGGTTGCAGAGTTGAAGAATGCCTATCCCAAAGTAGCTGAACACATTATTAAATCGATTGGAATCCTCGCACACATAGGAGTTGTTTTGCTTGAGAAGAAGGATTATTTGGGAGTTGGCAGACTGATGAATATTAATCACGGACTACTTGAATCACTTGGGGTTGGCACATCTTCACTTTCACAACTTGTATATAGAGCGCGAGATGCTGGCGCATTTGGAGCCAAGATTACAGGTGCTGGTGGCGGTGGCTGCATGGTAGCCTTGACGGATAAACCAGAAGATGTTATAAAAAGTATTGAGTGCTGTTATGGAAAAGCGATGGTTGTAAAACCTGCGAGGGAAGGTGTAAGGGAAGAGTGAAGCCCGTATTATTAAAGATTGGTGGGAGTGTACTGACAGACAAAAGGCGGGAGTGCACATTTAACATGCAAAATATCAAACGCATTGCAGGAGAGATTGCAAGAGCCTCTGTACCGATAGTAGTCGTACACGGTGCCGGTTCATTTGGACATCCACAGGCAAAAAAATATCACATACAGCAAAATCCGGGCACAGAGGGACTGGTTAAAACTCATCGAGCAGTTTTAGAACTAAATACTGTTTTCGTGGAAGCTTTGCAGAAGGAAGGTTTTGCAGCAACAGGTATTCATCCATTGGATTGTCTGCTTGCAAAGAGAAGTGTTGTTAAACGGTGGGGAGTCGAAATTATAGAGAGAATGGTTGATTTTGGAGTTACACCAGTAATTCATGGAGATGTTGTAATGGATACGGCCAATGGCATCTCGGTAATTTCCGGAGATCAAATCCTTACATACCTTGCAAAAAAACTGGATGTTGCAGTAATTGGTGCAGGTACTGCTGTTGACGGCGTACTCGATGAAAATGGAAGAACGATTCCTTGCATAACCCCATCCAATTTCAAGGAAGTGTCAGATTACATAAGAGGTTCCACTGATGATGATGTAACTGGCGGTATGAGGGGTAAGGTATTAGAACTATTGAAGCTTGCAGAATCTGGAATAGAGTCAGTGATATTTAATGCAGACCTGAGTAATATGGTTTTTAAATTTCTGTCAGGTGAAGACATTTGCGCAACACGTATCAGTGGAGCTAAATGATGAGCACTTCCATCCGAAAAATAGAACATTTGAAATTGTGTGCAGAAGAGGATGTAGAAGCCAAGAAGAATGTAACATCCGGTTTACCCGGTTTTGGAGATGTTCATCTTGTACACAATGCTCTTCCTGAAATAAACAAAAAAGATATCGACACATCCACCAGATTTTTCAATCGAAGATTCAGTGCCCCGATTATGATTGCTTCAATGACCGGAGGGCATCCCGACACCTTTGAAATCAACCACAGACTCGCACTTGCAGCAGCCGAGCTTGGTGTTGGCATTGGTGTTGGAAGCCAGAGAGCAGCTATCGAGGACCAGAAACAGGAAAGCTCTTTCAAAATCGTAAGAGATGCGGCACCTGATGTCTTTGTTCAGGCGAATATCGGGGCAGTTCAGTTAACGAAATACGGCGTGAGAATGGCACAGAAGGTTGTTGACATGATCGATGCTGATGCCCTTTCCATTCACCTGAACTTTTTACAGGAAGCTATACAGCCAGAAGGTGATACTGATGCAACAGGTTGTCTTACTGCTATACATAAAGTATGCAGCGAGCTTTCCATTCCTGTAATTGTAAAAGAAACCGGGGCTGGCATTTCTTATGAAACCGCCAATACACTGGTGGATGCCGGTGTTTCAGCAATCGATGTCGGTGGTATGGGTGGAACCAGCTGGGCTGGTGTTGAGGCATACCGTGCAAAGGATAGGGGCAACGTAATGTCTGAGCATCTTGGAAATGTTTTCTGGAACTGGGGAATGCCAACTGCTGCAAGCATTATTGAATGCAGGGGCCGGGTACCTGTAATTGCAACAGGCGGAGTGCGAAATGGTATGGATGTGCTAAAATCACTAAGTCTTGGTGCTAATCTTTGCGGCATTGCACTGCCGTTATTAAAACCAGCAATGAAAAGCAAAAATCATGTTATTGAAATATTAGTTCAGGTTATTGAAGAATTAAAAGTAGCCATGTTTCTATGCGGTTGTGCAGATATCAGATCTGTTAAAAACATCCCTGTTGTAGTGACTGGTAATACGCGTCAATGGCTTGAAGGAAGAGATTTTGATATAAAATAATAAAAATAAAAGGAGATAATATAATGAATAATATTGGAATAACCGCGGTCGGAGGCTACAATGAAATGGGTAGGAATATGACCGCAGTACGAGTCAACAACAGTGTAGTAATTCTGGACATGGGACTTCGTCTTGATATGGTACAGATACATGAAGATGTGGAAATCGATCAGATACACTCTCTTGACCTGATAAAAATGGGCGCTATACCAGATGACACCATACTAAAAGAGGTTAGTAGTGATGTATGCGCTATTGCCTGCACACACGGGCACCTTGACCATATCGGAGCTATACCAAAACTTGCTCACAGGTATAATGCTCCAATCCTTGCTACACCATACACAGCAGAACTTATCAAGCATGAAATAGAGGGCGAGAAAAAATTCAAGGTAAAAAATAAAGTGATTTCCGTACCGCAGGGAGGCACGTACACAGTAACCAAAGATATTACTATTGAGTTTATCAGGGTTCAACACAGCATCATAGATGCATCTTTTATAGCGATTCACACACCCAGTGGTATAATACTTTACGCCAATGATTTCAAACTCGATCGTACTCCCACTCTTGGCGAACCTCCTGATTTTGCCCGTTTGAAAGAAATTGGAGAAGAGGGTGTTATAGCCATGATCGTTGAGAGCACGAATTCAGGAAATATCGGAAAAACGCCTTCAGAAAAAATAGCAAAAGACCTGCTGTTAGATGCACTCCTCGGAACTGAAGAAACGGAAACCGGGGTAATCGTTACCACTTTCTCATCCCACATAGCTCGCATCAATGCAATACTTGGGGCAGCAAAAAAGATGGATCGCATTCCTGTGCTGCTTGGTCGCTCGATGAAGCGATATGTTAAAACCGCAGAGGAACTAAACTATATCAATCTGCCAGGAAATGTTAAAATATATGGTAACAGGAATACAATAGATCGTGCCCTGAAACAAATCATGCGAGAAGGAAAAGAGAAATATCTACTGATTGTGACAGGACATCAAGGGGAGCCTGGTGCTACTTTAACCCGTATGGTAAATGAAGAAACACCGTATAACATTGAAGCAGGTGACAAGCTGGTCTTTTCAGCAAGTACTATACCAAACCCGATGACACAAGCCAATAGATATGCACTCGAGACGAAACTTCAAATGCGCGGTGCACGCATCTACAAAGATGTACACGCATCAGGACACGCATCCTCTGAAGATCACTGGGAGCTTCTGCGAATGGTGCAGCCAGAACACGTGATACCAGCCCATGGAAACATCAATATGCACAGCAACTACGTAGAAATGGCAGAGACCGCTGGATACGTACTTGGGGAAACCGTGCACATCATACGAAATGGTGAAGAGATAACACTGGAGTGATAAGAACAACTGTAGCGACGATTTGATTTTTCAGTACTTGTTCAGGTAAGATAACTCACAAATAATGATTTACCTGAACTATATCATTTTTTAGGAATTTTTAGGACATGAATTGACGCAGATTTCATCAATCTAAGCATTTCCATGTTCAATCTCTGTTTTATCACAACAGGATAAACAGATGTGTTTATATTTCCCCATACGTCAAGAAACTGCACACAACGTAAGCAGAAAATAACCGGTGAATATAAGGGGAAAAAATAATCTTACAGTTTGGTAATTTTACATCATTCTTGAAAATACTCGATAGAGTAAGAGGTGTAAACAACTACGAAAATGGCAATTATTTTAAATATGCGATTGTACTATAAAAAATACTTGAATGGTAATTATGAACTCTACTGATATAACGGCATGGTCTACAGTAATATTATCAATTATAACATTTGTTTATGTAATTTTAACACATAATATTTTGAAAGAGCAAAGAAAATCCATCAAAATAGCTGCATTAGAGAGAAAATTAGAAAAAGTATATAGCCCTTTAGCTGAAGCAAAAACTGGTTTGAATGTTGGCAATCTTGATAGTGTATGCAGCGTTCCAGATGATGAGTCGATTGCAAGAGCATATAGGGAATTTGCTGGAAAATTATCTAAAGTTAGTGAGAATTACGGTCATTTGATAGACCAAGATATAATTCAAAATTATAGTAAATTATGGAATATGACATGGGATGATTCAGTTGGGATAAGTTATGTGATAGATATAAGAGAAAACTATGATATATTAATAGAAGATTTTAATAAAGATGTTATGGCAAGAAAAAATAAATACAAAATTGAACTTGACAAATTGGAGGGAAATTTTTAATTATTTGCGCCTAATTTAACACTCGAACGATTTTTTAACTTATAGGAAAGTATAAACGCCCCTTCATTCTTTTGCTATTGAAATTCGATACATAATTTCTGCACTCGACTGCTGCGCAATCAAGAGTTCCCTGTTATTTTCGGCATAATGAAGTTGTGCAGTTTCTTAAAAATAGTTTTAGCTGTTATACTTTTAATAATCTGCATAACCCTGGATGGTGTGTATCTCGGTGCTGCACCAACAAAAACGTGCACATGATCCTCATCTGTGCCCAATGCATCAAATTCAAACCAATATCTCTTCCCAATTTCAGTGCATATTTCTTTAAAAAAATTCAATTCTATCAGTGCCATATAATAATTTCTCTCTATATTTTATGCAAAGCACCATATGGTATCGTATTTTATAAACGCGATGGCTCGCATGTTTCAACTTGACCATTAATGTCTTATATATCCACGCTTAAAAAAAGCTTGCTTTTTGGCTTGTCCCGACCGCGAGCTCCGCTGCAGGGTATAATAATTAAATTAATTTGTCGTGGCACTGGGCACTGCATACAACGTGAGTAGAAAATCTTATCACGAGGTAAGCAGAGATAACAGGTAGTTCTTGATTGTAAAGTACTGCACAACGAA
>CAJHIR010000010.1 GCA_905067535.1 Candidatus Argoarchaeum ethanivorans | reverse complement strand
TCTTGTTTTGATTGACACACGATAAAAACGAAGCCTAAGGAAATCAACTTATCAAATTTCAGTAGCATGAGAAGGTGGTGTGTTTATACTTCCTACACCTCAAGAAACTGCACAACTTCGTTGTGCAGAAGGTAACCCGTGACTCTTGATTGCAAAGCAATCGAGTGCGCAAGCAATCGAGTAACTAAAAGAGGTGAAATAGTGTATGTCTCGAGACGTGTGTACGTTCTATGTTGGCGATAATAATGCAACTCTTGCGTGGTTTAAGGTAACTCTGATAGATAAACAGGGCTCTCTTTCAAAAATACCTGTTGTTTTTGCAGACAATGGTGTTAACCAGCTCTTCGGCTACTTTGGACTGATCGAGCAGGGTGTCAAGGGCAAATACATAACGTTTGTAGAGTTTACAGAAAAAACCAGTGTTAATAAGCTTGTAAATGAATTAAAAAATCTTGATGAGGTCCTGGATGTAAAATATCATGTTACAAAGAAAATAATTATACAGACAGCCGAGTTCCCACTCGAAATGTTTAATTCAAGAGCTATTATTTCACGAAACACCACCTTCTCTGATATAATAGAGGAGATAGAAGATGCAGCGCCCAATGCTAATGCGTTGATATTCCAGTGTGGTTTGAAGGGAGGGATGGATGCTGCCAGATACTTTAAAGAGGTTGCAGGCATAAAAAAACGTGATTTCATCACTCTCTTAAAAGGCATACTATTTTCTGCTGGATGGGGAGTGATAGACATCGATTTTAATTTTGATTCGTGCAAAGGCACTATTTCTGTAAAAGATTCCTTTTTAGCAGAAATAAAGCGTTCAACAGAACATGCTCAATGCGGATATTTAAGCGGTTATTTTGCAGGGTTTTTCACAGAAGTACTTGATCAAGCCATACACGTGCAAGAAACAAAATGCAAAAGTATGGGTG
This sequence comes from Candidatus Argoarchaeum ethanivorans, assembly GCA_905067535.1. The sequence goes on along the minus strand of CAJHIR010000010.1, from coordinate 17,773 downwards.
CTGAAGAATGCGAATTCACAATCCTGCCTGTTGCAAAAAAGTTTGGAACTTTTATGGAACAAAATAGAGAGGACACGGTGGACACAGAGCTGTGAAGGGAAAGTTATAAAAAAACAGATACAGTTTAGCACAACCAGAAGGAAGGAAAAAACATTGGTTATAAAACAGCCAAACTCTATTATAGGAAACCAGCAGCTGCTCGTAACGCTTGGGATGAAAGGCGAAATATTTGGCATGTATTATCCAGGAAAGGATTATGCACAACAGGTGGCAGAAGCGCTCTTTGGAGTCAATACCAATGGAAACATTCACTGGTTAAATTCCATCGACTGGCAGTCAAAACAATACTATCCGGACAACAGCGGAATACTTAAAACAGAGCTAAAACACTCCAGTGGAATTGGTGTGTCAATAACAGACGTTGTGCCGCCCGATTACCCGGTTTTGATACGACATCTTAAAATAAATAACAATGAACTTGAAGGCACCTTTTACACGTATTTTGACTTTGACATGGGTGAGAGAAAAGAAAAAAATTCAGGATTTTACGATGAAGCGGAGGGCATGCTTTCACAATACTGGCAGAACCACCACGTAGGCATAACCACAACTCCAGCGTTTAATGACTGGCAGGTTGGTAAAGCCCTCGGTACTGCATGGTGGACAAGTGCCAAGTGGGGCGTTGAGCATGGACAACTTCAAAAAAATAAAGAAGACATTGGAAATGTGAATATAGCAGCAGGCTTTCCACTAACAACAAAAGAGATCACACAATACGTAATCTTTGCAAAGAACCGGGAAGAGCTCTACGATTTGAAGGAACAAATAAAAAGCATCCCGTTTGCAAGCTTCATCACAAAAACACACGAAGGGTGGAAGACTTGGCTTGCACGCGGAAAAGAAATAAATGTTCCAGGTAGGCTAAACAGCTACTACTATCGAAGTCTTCAGGTGTTGCACCTTCTCTGTGATGAAAAACGTGGATCAGTAGTAGCAGCGCCAGAGTTCGACCACGAATATGAAGAATGTGGAGGCTACGGTTTCTGCTGGAATCGGGACGCGGTTGAAGTGATGCAATCACTTCATAATGCAGGATACACAGAGTACCTGCCGCGATTTATCAGGTGGTGCAAACACACGCAACTGAAAGACGGCTCGTGGTTTCAGCGATACTGGCTCAACGGGAGCCTTGCACCATCGTGGGGAAACTTTGATTACTCGACACAAATAGATGAAACTGCATCCACCATTTACATGATGGCAAAATATGGACAATCACTGTCAGAGGATGAAAGGCAGCAGTACCTTGATTATTACTGGCAGACAATTGATCGCGGCTCAAAGTATCTTATGAAACGAACACGAAAAGGACTGCACGATCCATGCATTGACCTGTGGGAAACGTACCACGGTTCTTTCACGTATACCAGTGCAGCAATCTATGCAGCACTCTCGGAAGTTGCAAAACTCGCGCGGGCACAGTCGAAAAGTGCCTGCGCTATAGAATACGAAGCGCGGGCAAAATGGATTAAACAAAAAACAATAAAAATGCTCTGGATGCCAGAAACAGGCTGCTTTGCTAAAGCTGTAATAAACAATGAAATCTATCCTATAATCGATGCAAGCGTTATCGGCACTTTCATGCCATTCAACATGCTTGATATTACCAACAACGATGAACGAGAAAAAATAATCCGGATGTTAAACACCATCGAAAAAAGACTCAACTGCATGGTAAACGGCAAAAAAGGCATAAAACGATACGAAAACGACAAATACAGAGGTGGAAATCCATGGACAGTAACAACACTGTGGCTGATAAATGCACAACTGGGAATGGCTGAATACTACCTGCAAAAAGACAAAAAGATTGGAGAACGATGGCTAAACAACACTCGCCCCTATTTCGATATGGTAATAAACAGCACCACCAACACGAAACTTTTGCCTGAGCAGATCAATAAACACACAGGCAATCCTGCGTGGGCAATACCACTTGCATGGAGCTCTGCACTATTTATTGAGGCGGTACAGAAGCTAAGCAAACTGCAAAGCTTGCGCTCTGTAGAGACAATAACCTGCAAAGCTTGCGCTTTACAGAGACAATAATTCTCGATTACGAAGTAATCGAGGTGAGTAAGTTTTATATGTTTCCATGCGTATGAGATTATAGTTTCTTGCAAAAGCCTGATCTACAAATTTGCTGAACCACAAGATTAGCACAGCTTGATTACTGCGTAATCAAGAGTTACTGGTTATTTTCTGCACTTGATTGCTATCGCAATCAAGAATTATGCAGTTGATAGTTATTCTCTGCACAACGAAGTTGTGCAGTTACTGGTTATTTCCGCTCACGTTGTGTGTAGTATGGAATATCGTGGTTTTGGTTTTGCTAAAAGACTATAATTATCACTCTGTTGATGTTGGAGTTTGACAATGACTGTTACTGTGAATCGATACAAATGTGGATACTGTGGTGCTTGTGTGAGCGTATGTCCAATGGCAGCACTTGAACTGGTCGAAACATGGATTGAGATAAACAATTCCTGCAATGACTGTAACACATGCGTAAATATTTGCCCTATTGGCGCCATTGAGTCGGTAAAAGAATGAAAGACAAGTACGATGTTATTGTTGTTGGTGCTGGTCCGGCAGGTTCTTCTGTTGCAACAACAGCTTCAAAAGCAGGACTTGATGTATTACTTATTGAAAAACGACAGGAAATAGGAGACCCTGTGCGTTGTGCAGAGGGTGCTGACAAGAAAGGTATAAAAAGACACATCAAACCTGATCCGAGATGGATTGCTGCCGAGGTTAAAGGTTCACGCATATTTGCGCCAGACGGAACCAAACTTCAGATATCAGAAGAATTGTTTGGTGCAGAAGTGGGTTATGTGCTTGAGCGGAAGATCTTTGATAGAGCCCTTGCCGAACAGGCAGTATCCAGTGGAGCAGAAGTAATCGTTAAAACATCTGCAACAGGACTCATCAGAAAAAACAAGCAGGTAACCGGGATTCATGCACGAAGCATTGGAGAGTCGGTTGACATCAAAGCCAAAATTGTTGTAGGTGCGGATGGTGTAGAATCAAAGGTTGGACGGTTTGCAGGAATCAACACCACTCTTGCACCAAAAGATATCGAAACATGTGCACAGTTTCTTGTAAGCGGTATTGAAGTTGATGAGTACTGCCAGTTCTATCTTGGAAACAACATTGCACCGGGCGGGTACGCATGGGTGTTTCCAAAAGGTAGGGGGATTGCTAACGTTGGGATTGGGGTACTTGGCTCACGTTCTGACAAAGGCATGCCAGTTAAGCTGTTATCAAATTTTGTTAAACACCACTTCCCAACTGGTAAAATAATAGAGATGGTGCTTGGAGCAGTGCCAGCAAGCGGTCCGATTGAAAAAACAATTGCAGATGGGTTCATGCTTGCAGGGGATTCAGCACATCAATCAGACCCACTGACTGGAGGAGGCATTCTAAACGCTCTTGATGCTGGCGTCATGGCTGGCACAGTTGCAGCAAGCTGCATCGAAAAAGACGACGTTTCAGAAAAAGCACTGATGGAATATGAAAGACAATGGCGGGAAACTATTGGAAAAAAAATCAGCAAGGCTCTTGTCGTGAAAGAAAAACTTGTCACCCTTACTGATGAGCAATTTAACACTCTTGCTCATTCTATTAAAGGAAAATGTGACAGTACGATGGGTGTTTTTGACATAGTCCGTGCCCTTTTTAGAGCCAACCCCAAGTTGTTATGGGAATTTAGAAATTTGATAAAATGAAAACTATGTCGCAGCCAAACGCATTGAGGACATTTGCGCACTCTTTATGGTTTTCAACCACAAGATTTGAAATATTACTTACTCTACCCAGCTACTAAACTACATGCCATACACACTATCCAAAAATAACCTTACAGTGACCATAACACTTTACCACAACACTATAAGAGAAATCACATTATCAAAAGCCAGCCAGGGAGTGGAGAAGACAGAAAATGCAATCGACCTCCTCGATGATATTAGCGCTTACCTCGATGGTGAAAGAGTCGATTTTTCAAGATACAGACTGGACATTGAAAATCTCACAGACTTTCAGCAGATGGTACTAAACGAGGTGAGAAATATACCTTATGGTATGACTATAACTTATGGAATGCTTGCTAAAGACTTGCAAACATCACCAAGGGCAATCGGGGGTGCACTATCCAAAAATCCTGCACCAATAGTGATTCCATGCCATCGTGTCATCGGTAAACATGGTCTTGGTGGCTTCGCATGGGGTGTAACGATAAAAAAACACCTTCTGCATGTCGAAGGTGCCAGTATTGACTCGCAACCGGATGTGCCATCGACGAGGCTGGAGTACTGAAAAACCAGCTATTATTCCTAACTTCTTTTCCTGTACACCAAAGACACTAATAAAAAGGACCCTATCACAAGTATCGAAAAGAATATCGCTCCTCCGGAAACATCATTCTCTTCTTCAGGTTCTTCCACCCCATCAAAAAGCTGCCAATCCGGGCTTGTCAGGAATCTCTCTCTGATCGTTTCCCAGTTTGACTTGAATAGTGCTTTTTCTTCACTGGTTGCATTCTCCGGGATGCCAAACTTCACTTTTTTTCTAAGTTCAAAGTAGCCGTCTGTAAATACTTGCTCTTTCACTGCAACTTCAAAACATTCTCCTGTAGATATTCGACAAACATCAAACCTGAAATAATCAATGCTGGCATGCTTTGATAGTTTCTTTAAGTTCTTTTTTGTCATATTTGTAACAACAGTACCATCAGGAAGAATCATTTTGTATTCTCCCTTTGTATTTGTTTCAAGCCCATGTCCTGTTCCTGTTATATACTGGAAGCAATCCTTAGAGCCTGGTGTTGGAAGTCTGCTGATTATTTTGATATCATCCCTTGCTGGCATCTCATCTCCCCATATTTGTGATATTCCCAACTGGGTTGCTCTAAACGCACAACTCCCACATACACATATATCTCCATGATATTTTCCTACCTCTTCTATGGTTATCTCCCTTTCTGTTTCGCCATCGTTTATCACAATAGGTGTTAGCTCAAAGTCAGGCAGTGGTTTAGCTCCAGGCATGTGCGCATCAGCAGCAATGGTCAGGGATAATGCCAGTATAGACATTATCACAAGTGTTGCTACTCTAAAGTTCATTCTGCTTTTTGTATCTTTCATCTCGCTCTCTCCTGTTTTAGGATGTAGTACACAACAACAAGCGAGAATGGCAGCAGGAATATTGCTGGTGCATAAGGTGGTGCATACGTTCCAAGAAATCCGGAAAGGCTGTTAAACCAGGGTCCATCCTCTCCGCCCGGTATCGACTCTGTAATCATCGCAAAGATGTCTGTTCCCGCCATGATCCATATCAACACACTTCCAATAGCAACCTTCGAAGCATTGTGCACCTCAGCTACATTTTTACAACCGCTAAGGTAGAAGAGTCCTGCGAAGAGCACGATGAGTCCGCCCCATCCGCCTCTAAACATATCACCTGGTATCTCAAGTATGCTTAGTCCGGTGCCATCTCCTCCAGCACTTACAAGTATGTCTGCAAGACCAAATGCTACGGTAACAAGACCAAGTATCGCTATTCCTATCATTACAAAATTATTCTTTTCAGCCATCTATGCCACCCCAAGAAGTTTTCCTATGAGATGTATTACCCCGCCATACAAAAAGACCACTACTGCGAGCACTGCTACACTTCCTATAAGTTCCTTCCATCCTTCTTTTAGCATCATCGCAAATGTCGCCACACATGGGAAGTATATCGAGACTAACACAACAGCAGATAACATCTGATACTGTGTCATTTCAATTACCGAGAGCTGTGCAACCGCGAGGTCTTTTCTCAAAAACGCTGCGACAAGTGGTCCTGCCGTTTCCTTTGGTACACCAAACCATCCAACAAAAACAGGTGCCAGTACATCGCCAAGCCACTGTATGAATCCAGCAAGGTAGAGAACATTTACAACAACACAACCAAGAAGCACAAAGGGAACTGCAACCTTGAAAAAACTGCTTACCCTCATCCACAGCTTTCGTCTCACATTCGCCATCATCGGCTTCTGATACGGTGGCACATCGATTAAAATCTCTGGAGATCTTCCAGGCACGATCTTATTTAAAATGAAACCAAAGATGAAGTAGCCAATAACCAGGTAAAGTAAAACGTATCCAATCAGATCAGGAATTACCTCTTCCATGATTCCAAGCTGAGCACCGCATGGGATAAATATGGCAAGAAGTGTCATCATAATAAACCGCTGCTTTCTTGTCTCAAGAATCCTTGTTGCTGTTACAGCCGGCACATTGCACCCGAGCGAGAGAATCGTTGGTACAATTGCATATCCATGTAGTCCAATCCTGTGGAGGACTGTATCAATGAGAACCGCAAGTCTTGGCATGTATCCAATATCTTCAAGAAGTGTTAACATCAGATAAAATATCACAATTGCTGGTAGAACCACACCGATTGCAACAAAGAGCCCGGACGTCAGTACGCCAAAAGCTTCAAAACAGTTATTAGATAATATAAATTCGCCATTTGTCATTCCACCAGCATCAATCAGAATGGAGTAAAGCCAGCTCCCCTCTCCGGGAAAAACCACTTGGAGCCATGGAAGCCAGTATCCATCAAAGAGTTTGACAAAGAATCCATCTGTGCACAGTGTTCCTGCAAACGAGCCGAACACACTCCAGAAACCATACAGAACTGCAATCGCAATCGGTATGCCTGTCATTGGTTTAACAGTAAGCTCACCAATTGCATCCTTTAGCGTGTGCCTGTATTTTCCATAAGTTACAACCTGGTCTGCGATACTGTCAATCAAATTCCATCGTTCATCCGGGCTCAGTTTCATGCTGCACCAGCTCCCCTTACAGCGATGTCTTCCACATCAACAGGTTTTGCATCCTTCAGCCTTGATATAACATTGCTGATTCCAATGTTCTCTATTGCAATGGTCGATACGACAGGAACGCCTAAAATATGCTCAAGTTTTTGATTATCGATCTCTATATTTTTATCTTCTGCAACATCATCCATATTTAGTGCGATAATAACAGAATAGCCTTCTTCTATGATTTGCATTGCAAGATAGAGCCCGCGCTCAAGCTTGGACGAATCTATAACACAGATCACGTATGCATCCTTCGTATCTTTTGCCTCTTCGAGCATTGCTACTGCAACCTCTTCTGCTTTGTCTTTCGGATCAAGCGAGAACGTGCCTGGCACATCGACGACTTCGACTTCCTTTCCATCCAAACTCATGCACCCGCATGTATAATCAACGGTTGTTCCTGAATAATTTGATTCGATGACATTTGCTCCTGTCAGTCGGTTGAAGAAAACACTTTTACCAACATTCGGATGCCCCATCAATAATATCTTCATTTTTTCACCTCTACTACGATTTTTTCAGCCATGCTGCACCCTAATGATGTAAACGACTTGTCTATTTCTATCACAACAGGCCCTTTCATAGGCTGTTTCGTCGCCATTCTAACATTCTTACCGATTCTTACACCCATCCCAGCCACCTGTCTCACCAGACTTTCGTCTATTTCTTTAACTATTCCCTCTTCATCAAAATTTAGTTCATTCAATCTTTTTTCCATTTCACTCACGCCTTGTGTACCATAATCTTCTGTGCCATTCCACGACCGATGCAGACAACGTTTCTGTCAACCTCGACTGTTACAGGACCACTGGACGAAATAACACGAACAGAACTCCCTTCAAAGAGTCCCCGGAGGAATAACTTCTGGCGAATGCCATGACCCCCTCCAACTTTTATCACCCTCCCGACGTCACCTGTTTTCAGTTGATTTAGCGTCGTCATATCCATCATCATCGAGAAAATTTGCTTAAACGTTCAATAGTTATCAATGGTTCAGTCATGCTCGCAGATGCCGTACTATTTTCTTCTTGCATAATATCATTGAGTGATTTCATTTTTTCACCACCCCCATCGTATATAGTTAGGGCTGTAAAAGATGTACCCTAACAAAGTTAAGTTTTAAACAAAAAACCTAAATGATATGATATGTCACGCGCCTACTTTTTGCAGAATTATTAGAGCATCCAGTGAGGTAATCCTGCCATCACCGTTAACGTCCAAACCCGGATCATATTCGCGGCTTCCAACTGCGATTTCAAGTGCTGTTCTGGCACTTGTAACGCCCCAGACCATATTATTCACAGGAATTATTATACTACCCTCATCAGGATCATTGCATTCTATCAGAATATCTGCCTGGTACCTCCTGCAATCGAGATCTGCCGCATCGATTTCAATCGTTACGTTACTCTTGCCATCGGCAGGAATTGTGCCACCCACTGTTCTGATCGACAGCCATTTTTCTGGTTTGAAACGTAGTGATGTATTGTTTTGTGGGATGTCCATGTAACCGATGCCGTGCAAACCATCACCAAGATTTAGTCCAACAGTAAGTGTTTCAGTGTTTTCAACCCTCATATAATTGAACTCGATCTCACCATTTTTATAGAGTACCATCTCAAAGCTGTTATTTCCAGAAGAACCGCCATCGTACCAGTAGTACCAGTGAGGAATTTGATACCATGTAATTACATACCTGTCATGGCTTGAGTTTATATACACCCCACCACCAATGCTTGCATTCCAGTCATCTCCAAGTGGGAAGATAGTGTTTTCCCAACCGTCTGCAGGAAGTCTAACCCCTCTTCCATACATCCAGTCCCCCCATTCATCCCCTGATGTAAAACTTGCCCAACCATCAGAACTGATATTAATCGAACTGTAATTTTTCCCATAGAATTCAAACACAAATGGAAGAGTCTGGCTTGAGATGTTATCATCCCCAAGATTAAGATTGGTGCCATCACTGACTCCATCGATCCATCTGTACGAGATGTCCTCCATCTGGTAATTGGTAAGAACAGTGACATTGAATGTAAGAGGGGATGTTCCAATGTTACCGATAGTGAGATTCTCTGCAATAGATGAACCTGGCACGAGCTCAAAATCATAGTTTGAAGGCTCTATCCAGATGTCTGGGTAATGTGACACATTAACTATCATATATCGCATGTTATCCTCAAGCAGAGTTTCACCAGCAACGGCACTGACATTCACCGATAGATTGTAACATCCTTCCTCAACTGGAACCCATGAGAAACTCACGTCAATACTCTCCTTTGTCTGGATGGATGGTATGATTGTCTGATTCAACACTGTTTTGTTCGATTGGAGGAATACCGACACATTACTTTCGTTGCTTAGCCCAATGTTTTTGATTGTTGCATCAATGGTCATGCTTCTATTTGGCTCTACATAAGAAGAAGCTTTGAGTTTAAGAATTGAAATGTCATGCTCCTCTGCACTGTGTAGGATCGCATCTGTTGCATTCACAACCCCCCAGCCATAGATATTATCAGGTACAGTTCCGCCGCGATCAGTAGCAGTATCCATCAATATTCGTCGCACCTTGTCCGGTGTAAGGTCTGGATTATATTCAAGCATCAGTGCTGCAACACCAGCTACATGTGGTGTTGCCATCGATGTCCCGCTAATTGTAACATTACCACCAGTGGTACCAGCTCTGGCAGATGTGACGCTAACACCAACAGCACAGACCTCTGGCTTAGTTCTACCATCAGCAGTAGGACCTCTTGATGAGAAATGGGCAATGTCCATGCCATCGTTAACTGCACCCACTGCAATTACTCTTTTCGCACATGCCGGGTCCCCCACAGTTCTAGTGCCAGGTCCACGGTTTCCAGCAGCAACACAGACAACGATGCCGCTATCCACAGCATGATCACATGCTGTTTCCAGTGGAGTTGTCCCATCATTGTTATTATTACCACCAAGACTCATCGAGATGATTTTTATTCGGTACATATTTTTCTTCTCAACACACCATTCAAGACCAGCAATCACGTCAGAGTCATACCCATGCCCGGTTTCGTCAAGTACCTTCACTCCTACCAGATTCGCGTTTACTGCAACTCCAGTGTATTTCGTGCCTCCACCAGTACCAGCAGCAATCGCAGCACAGTGCGTGCCGTGCCCATCATCGTCATACGGGTCTGTAAAAAAATTAATATAATCCTTGAATGCAATGACCTTTGGATCATCTGTTGATGAATTGTCGTCAAGATCGTCAAGCCATTCATGTGAAGCATCAATGCCAGTATCAATGATTGCTATTGTTATGTTTGAGCCAGAAAGATTGTATGTATTCCTTGCAATATCTGCTCTGATTACAGGCACGCTGGAATTAAGGTATGCATGCACCACCCGGTCGGGATACACCATTTCTACATTGGGTTTCTCTGTTAGTTCACATAGGCTGCGGCGAGGAATCCTGAGTGCAGTCGCATTAATTATACTAAAATTGTATTTTACTTTGCCTATTGACAGCGGGATATCTGTCTGTCGATCGTAAAGCACGATTACATCAACAGCAGCATCAACATCTGCGGTCGTCCTCATCTCAAATTCAAGAGAGTCCTCAATTTTATTATTATTTGCATCGATACTTCCGACTACACCTGGTGTAATTAGAATAATGAACAGTAGACTGAGTGCTAATCGTAGCATAATCATGATATAGGAGTTCCCGAAATACTGGGATAATGTTGGAAACCGCTATGTTTGTGCTAATCGTAGCATAATCATGATGTATGAGTTCCCCTCTGTGATACTTACTTCGCCAATTCGTACTGCACGTGCTAATCGTAGCATAATCATGATGTATGAGTTCCCGGTATCTCTGCACAACGAAGTTGTACAGCTTGATATAAATATTTTTGCTGTAGTGTTTGGATAATTATTATATATCATTATCATATCATAGTATAAGTAAATGGTTTTTAGACGTAGCTTATCTAAATTGCTTTATCGCAGCTATGAGCGATTATTGATTCGTGAAATACATGAAGGACCAGTTCCTTCACACATTGCTATTATCATGGATGGGAACCGACGGTTTGCTCATAACATTGGAGCTAAAAAGATCGAGGGGCACTATCGTGGAGCTGATGTGACCGAGAATGTACTTGACTGGTGCTGGGACATCGGAGTAAAACAACTTACATTATATGCGTTTTCTACTGAGAATTTCAAACGCTTTGAATCAGAAAGGGACGGACTGTTCGGGTTGATCGGTCTGAAGCTTGATGAGCTTTCTGTTGATGAACGTACACACAAGCGGCAGATGAACGTTCGTGCCATAGGCAATATCGAACTGCTTCCAAAAAAATTACAGGATGCAATTACCCGTTCAGAGGAAGCCACCAAAGATTACGATCGTTTGAATCTCAATATTGCTCTTGCATACGGTGGGCGTCGAGAGCTTGTGGATGCTGCCCGCCTTATTGCAGAGAAGATTCAAAAAGGTATGCTGGCAAGTGCTGATGTAGATGAACAAATTATATCAAGCCACTTGTATACCGGGGATGCCCTCGAAGGTGATGTGGATTTGATTATTCGTACCGGTGGTGATAAACGCGTGTCTAATTTCCTTCCATGGCAATCGTGCGGCAACGAGTGTGCTGCTTATTTCTGTGCACCTTTCTGGCCAGAATTTAGAAAAATAGATCTTGTCAGAGCAGTAAGAACATACCAGGTGCGTGAGAGAGAGAAACAAAGAAACACGATAGTTAGGATGGTTAATTTACTTGCTGCGTGTGGCCAGGTAGAAGCAGAAGAAGTGGTAAACCGTTCACGCAAGATTCTTAATATTCCACCGAAAGAAATACGGCAGTTACTGGAGGAAATCTCGCAGCACAATCGCATAATGGCAGAGGCAATCAAATGGTGATGTACTGCACTGCAAAGCTTGCGCTTTGCAGAATCACACAACTTCGCTTTCGCGGAGATAATTCTCGACTGCATAACTCCGTTGTGCAGAAATAACGGTTAACGGTCAATTCTCGATTGCGAAGCAATCGAGTGCGTTAGTAATCAAGGGCAGAGGCAATCAAATGGTGGTGTACTGTTACTTTCCATACCTTCGTTGTCGTTTTTGGTAGTCCCTGATTGCGCGGAGAAAATCGACTTTTCGATAGTTTTGCCAGTTCGCATCTGTAAAGTAAAATTCAGAATATACTGATTGCCAGATCAAAAAATCCGTAAGCCTTTTTCCTCCTGAGCGAATTACAAGATCTGGTTCGCACTGTATGGAAAGATGCTGCTCAATGACAGCTTCATCAATATTTTCTGCCGATAGTTCCCCCATCTCAACTTTATGCATAATCTTTTTAATCGTGTTGGTGAGTTCAAAGCGTCCACTGTAACCAACTGCCAGATTGATGCAAAAACCATCGCCGAGCTTGATATCAGCACTTTTTTCCCTGCAATAAACATGGATGTTATCTGTTACCGGACAAAGAGCTTTTTGTATTTGCTCTACAAGTTGTTTACCAATAATCTCAGTTGCACTCTCTTCTATAATGCTTATAAAAATTGTCAGTATAGTGATATTAACCTCGATGCACCAGTTAGCAAAATGGGTAAATTTAATGGCGTCATTTGATAATGCATCCGTTTCGTCAAGCACCAGTACTACATGCCGTGGCACCGCACTTTTGTTAATTAATGCTAAAAGTCTTTGTTCATATAATCGCTGAACAACTTGCATGGTATCACATCTGTCTATGATGCATCTGGAGGATAAAGTATTTGTCAAACTATCTACGTTCAGTACTTAATAGATGGATCAGCATTACAACCAGTTCCAAACACTGCTGCTCGGACTCCTTGTATTTACACAACCGGTAATCAAAGATCATGGATTTGCATTACTCATCCTCATTACATCGTTAGTACTCTTCATCAAAAATAATACTACGGCAAAGCAGTTCCAGCGCTCTTTTAATATAAGCATTTCACTGTTTGTTATGGTACTCCTGAAGATCGTGTTGAACAACTGTGGTTACACGTTTAATTTTTATGTAATAGGGGCAGCAGCAGCGATCATAGCGATAGCAGGTCCACTCACAGAGATACAACTGCGCTACCTATCAAATCATAAAAACAATACATTTGATACATATTTTCTAACAGAAAAAACAGCAAAGCCAACACTACTGTATCTGTTTAATGGAGTAATCATTGCAAGCTTAACATGCTTGATACTAACAGGTAATACAATAGAATTTAGAAGTATGCTATTTTTAAGCGTGATTGGGAGCCTGACAGCAGTCCTGTTGAGTGTTATTCCTCATGCCCACAAAGATTTCACCACCATTATTGGAACTGCTATGGCTATATGGCTCTTTGCAAATATTGGCTATACTGCAGAACCAGCACAACTGATGGTAGCGATAATCATTGCCCTCTTGCTAAGTTATGCCGCCTACAAGAAGGATGTGGCAGACATCAGTGCAATGATTGCTGCAACTCTTATTGGAGTGATTATTATCAGCTTTACAAACCTGCTCTGGTTTGCTCCACTCATCGCGTTTTTTTCCATAGGGGGAGGGTTTACAAAATACAAATATGAATACAAGAAAGCAAAAGGAGTGGCAGAAAAGAAAGGCGGTGTTAGAAGCTACACAAATGTTTTCTCAAACTCTTTACCAGCCTTCAGCCTTGCGATTTCTTACCAGGCTTTCCCAGTATATCAGGATATTATATTAATAGCCTATCTTGCATCGCTTTCCACAGCCCTTGGGGATACGCTGGCAAGCGAGATTGGCCAGACCTCGAAGAGTCAGCCCCGCATGATAACTACTCTCAAAAAAACTAACGCTGGAACAGATGGAGGCATAACGCTTGCAGGAGAGTGTGCATCTATCATGGGTGCATTTATCATAGCCATGATTGCTGCAATAACACAGCTTATTCCATTCCATCCAACCAGCATACTTGTGATAACCTTTGCTGGATTACTCGGCACAAACATTGACAGCTTACTTGGAGCCACGCTACAACAGAAAAAACTTCTCAGCAACGATGGGGTAAACCTTGCATCCACCAGTGCTTCAGCAGTAATCATAGCTATATGCACAACGTTATAAGGGGGGTTGTGAACTCTCCGGGTGGTATACCAGAACTCTAATTTCTTTCATGCGTTCAAACCCAGAACAGCAGACATTATACCTAAATACACAACCAGGTCGAAACAATGCCAACATCCAATAACTTTACAACCTCTTATAAGGAAAACAGCTATAAACAAAGTGAATCATCACAGAACAGCACCCAGAAAGCGAGGGTAACCAAGTTGGCCAACGGTGCAGGACTTAAGTGGTACTTAAAAGAAGGTATCGAAGCCATCCTGTCTCTAAGGAGTTCGTGGGTTCAAATCCCATCCCTCGCACTTTGATTGCTTCGCAATAAAAGTTGCAAGTCTGTCTAAGGGAACTTCCAGTAAACAGTTTGCCTGATCTTTAAAAATTATCATAGACACAGATTTACACAAAATCTGTGTTAATCAACGCTAATCCGTGTCTTAAAAATTCAACGAAAACGGTACAGTTTAGGTAAATCACTGTTTGTGAGTTCTCTAACAATATACCTTCTAAGGTCAGAACTAAAGAAGCCCCGATAGAACAAAAAAGACCTGTCAAATTAGAAACCGGAACTCTTAAAGCCAATTTGACAGCCCCAATCCGACTACGACATAAAATGAAAAACTATAAGTACAGTAATGTATAAAGGATTGCGATGATGAATCGAACTCACTATTATCTTATTATATTATCTATGTGTATTGTTCTCTCTTGTTCTTATAGCGGCTTGGCTTTGGAAAGTAAATGCGCTTCCTGTCATAGTGGTGCATTAGAAGAGGTAAAACAGAGTGTTCATGGTGCTGTTCTCGGTGATGAGCAAAGATGTACGGTATGTCATGGTTCCCAGTATGAAAAACGTCATTATGGAAAACATATAGAGGAGATAGAAACTGGATTTGAAGTAAATCGTTGTTTCTTGTGTCACGGAAGTGATCTGTACGTTAAACATGGCGAAACCTTCCCACAGCCACAACTCCACCTCAATTCCAGAGGCGATACATCTCAAACAAGTTGCGCTATCTGTCATGTTGAAGAAAAAGATCCTCATCTCATCAAACCTGTTAAAATTTATGCTTTGAAAGATTGCGAAGAGTGCCATTCATCTGATTCTATTCTGTTAACGACACCATCCAAATCATCTCTGAAACACCAGATTATTGGTATTACTTTTACTAACAGTGAACTTACAAAAAAGGGGCAGTATGTTGCTGGTGCTAACAGAATTCCTATTTTAGATAACCTCTGCGTAATTATTATCATACTTACTATCATTGGTGTTTTCGTAATTCACGGCGGAGTGCGATTTATTACTAGAAAACGTAAAGGAGAGTAAAACAATGGCAGAAAAGATTTATCTACATCCTATATTGGAGCGTGTCTGGCACGCCATTCATGCAATATGTATTGTGGTACTTATTATATCAGGTGCTCAGATCCACTTGCCTGGATCTATTCATCTATTTGGAAGTTTTCAGATCGCAGTGTCTGTCCATAACTGGTTTGGATTATTATTGGTTGCAGATTTTCTATTATGGCTCATCTACAACTTAGTATCACGCAGGATTATACATTATATTCCAAACAAAAGAGATATCCCCAATGGACTGATTGTACAAGCAAAATTTTATATTTGTGGAATATTCAAACATGATCCACACCCTTATCCGCCAACGGTTGATGAGAAATTTAATCCTTTGCAAAAGATGTCATACCTCATGTTCATGGGTCTGATGACACCAATTCTCCTTATCAGTGGCATTCTGTACTTATACCCTGTTTATTTTGCAGACTTTATTGCTTCTATCGGCGGATTGAAGGTGCTGGCTGTCATTCATTTCATCCTTGCAATTATCTTTGCTGCATTCTTGATTGCCCATCTCTATTTAGCAACAACCGGGCATACGATTCAGGACAATTTCATCTCCATTGTTACAGGATATGCAGACAGTGAAGAAGAAGAGGCTTGAGGTCTCTTATTTACTATTTATTTATAAAATCCCTGATAATGCTTCCTGCAAAGGTAAATAACTGCTTCTTGTTTAGATAAGGAGCTATTTTTCTAAGAAGAACTGATGGATGATCCATGTCACCATATTGTTTCACGGTATCCATGATCTTCTGGTCATCAAAAATATTGATAAACTCATCTAATCGTTGATCACTGAAACTTCCAAGCGTGTTATGTATATACATACCAATCGTAAGCTCTTTTCCAATATGCTTTCGCCACATTGTATCATACAGCTCCAGTCCCTTCTTACTTGCATCGCCAATGCTTGCCACTTCTCCTGCAATCCTGGCACAGACAGCACCTGAGTAGATTCCACCACCAGATGTTGGTTTTATCTGCCCTGCCGCATCACCAACGATAAGTACAGCATCAGTACAGGTATGCTTCAAAGCTCCAACAGGCATTCCACCAACAACCATGCTCGTGGATGAGTCATGATACCTTGTTGATACAATTGGATGCTCTTTTAGCAGTTTCTGGAGATATTGGTGTGCCGATCTATTAGAGGAATTTACACACAGACCTATACGGGCGATGCTGTCTGTTACAGGTACCACCCATGCAAAAAATCCTGGTGCAACCTTGTTTCCGAGAAATATCTCTACAAAATCGGCATCCGCTATCTCGTACCGTCCTTCGACTTGAATGCAGCTTAGTATTTTTTCAACTCTACCAAGTCCGGACATCCGTGCAATGCCGCTTTGAATACCATCCGCACCGATAACAACTGTTGCCTGTATTTCTTGCAGAGTGCCATTCTGCCGCACGGTCAACACTGCCCCGTTCTTGTTATTTTTAAGTGCTGTCGCTTTTGTTCGTAAAATAAGATCTGCACCTTCATCAAGTGCTTTTGCTACCAGTGTACGGTCGAAGATTTTTCTGTCGATGACGTATGCTTTTGTTTTACCGCCGTCAACTTTTATACAGTGACAACCCGGTGAGTAGATGTTTGCACCCCTGATATTACGATACACAAAGGAACTCTCTGGTTTTAAATCGCATTCATCCAGTGCTTTTGTGCTGATAATACCTGTGCACTGGACTGGTGAACCGATATAGGGGTGCTCTTCTACTATTAACGTATTAGCGCCGTGTTTTGCACTATATCGCGCAGCAATTGCTCCAACAGGTCCTGCACCAACTACCACAACATCGTATTTCATAGACTTATAATCATGTGACCTGGCTGACTGTATTTAAGGAAGAGTTCTGCCACCGCATGCGCTTCAATAATTTCAACACCTTGTATCAGCTCGGATTCATTCACTCCTATAATATCTGAGCCGAGACGACAGCATCGAAACACGACCCCGAGATTCAAACATTCTTCCATTTTTTCATCGTACTTTGGCGTACCTCCCCTTTTTCCTGCTTTTCCGAGTAGTACGCCCATTGGCCCCCACAATACCACTATCACATCAAGTCCTTTTTTACGATAATACTTGGCAAATCGAAGGGTTTCGAGTGGACTCGTGCTCTCATAAACCATGTTTTTCAAAAGCAAGAGCACTTTTTTTATTTCAGTATTATGCGTATTATCTGTCATTGTTTCTATATTGCATATCAATTATGTTTTTATATAAGTTGTTCTGCTATCTCTTCTGAAATGATATGATCGCAATACTTGCAGCGAAGAATGACCGGTTTTTTGGTTACCGTAAAACTGGACGCTATTGGCTCATCACTGTTGGTGATGCAATCAGGATTGTTACATCTTACAATCCCTGT
>CAJHIR010000009.1 GCA_905067535.1 Candidatus Argoarchaeum ethanivorans | reverse complement strand
GTCGGTGCAGGTCTTTCCATGCTTCTTCTTTATCTGGAACGTGTTGGAAGGCAGAACCAAGTGCAAATGCTGCACTCGACCGCACATCACTTTCTCTGTCCGGTGTTAGTCGGTGCAGGTCTCTCCATGCTTTTCTTTTATCTGGAACGTGTTGGAAGGCAGAACCAAGTGTACCTGCTATCCTCCACTGCACACCAGAGTCTTTGTACTGTGTTAGTTGAATCAAGTCTTTCCATGCTGCTTCTTTGTCAGGTAAATCTGCAAAATCACTGCGTAGTTGCTCCGCCGCCCATCGACGTTCCTCAACATCACTGCTTACGGTTTTCCTGTGAATCTCAGCCTGATCGACCATTTCTTACACCTGACCGCCTTTATGCACCCGCGCACACCAAAAATCATCGTTCATCAATATAATTGATGTTAAAACCTCGGTTGAATAAATCCTTTGCGTTTCAACTATAATCTCAACCTGCGTGGTGTCCGGGTACACCACCAAACTTGAGGGTCACAAGTTCCGGAATATAAGAGAAAGAGATAGAGAAAAATTTAGAAACAAATATAAACTAATGAGAGGAGACGTAAATAACAGTACCATAAGGTTGGACTTTTAATGAAAACAAGTTTCGAATCTATTAAGACATATCTTGGTTCAAAAAAAGAGAGAGGTCGAAGAAAAATAGGGCTACTGGTTGACGGTCCCAATATGCTTAGAAAAGAGTTCCAGGTAGACCTTGAAGAAATACGGGACGTTTTAAAGGATTACGGCACCATGAAAATTGGAAAAGTGTTTCTTAACCAGTATGCGACCGACAAGCTTGTTGAAGCTATAGAAAACCAGGGTTTTGAGCCGGTGATATGCACCAGTGACATTGATGTTCGCCTGGTAATTGAAGGCATGGAGATGATGTGCAACCCGGTTATTGATACCCTGGCTCTCGTCACCCGTGATGCAAATTTTAAACCACTCCTTGTAAAAGCTAATGAAAAAGGAAAGGAGACAATACTTTTTGGTGCTGAGCCAGGGTTTTCTGTTGCACTGAAAAACTCTTCTGATTATGTGATAACATTAAAGGAAGGCGTCATGGAGTATGAAACTGATAAAATTCAGAAACCCTGAAAAATTGAAGGGTAATTGCGTGGCCAGGCTCCACACCATCTTTCATTCCAAACATCATCGTTTTTATACTATGCAGGGGTTCATAATTATATGAATGTTGTAACAGAACATATCAGTATCAGTACCAGAGGAAACGTGGATATACTTGATATCACTGATGATGTATCCGGCTTATTAAAGAAATCTAACTTTAGGAGTGGAATAGTCACGGTGTTCGTACACGGTTCAACGGCAGCACTGACAACCATCGAATACGAGTCAGGTCTGATAGAAGATATGAAGCGAATGCTTGAGCATGTAGCACCGCAGGGCATTGAATATAAACACAATCTTCGCTGGGGCGATGGCAATGGACACTCCCACATCAGAGCATCACTTCTTGGACCAAGCATTACAGTACCGTTTCAAGATAGCAGCCTGATGCTTGGCACATGGCAGCAGATTGTATTTATTGATCTGGACAACAGACCACGAAGCAGAGACATTATTGTACAGATTATGGGTGACATGAACAGGTAATACTGCTTTATCGGTGTTCGGTTAAGAGATGAATCATAAGAACACAATAAATATCGGGTAAAGTCATTATAATTGGCTTCCATCCGTGACCGGTTGTAATTTTAATATGCATCAAGATTTGCCAGAACATTCAAGTTGTCAAAAACGTGAGAGAGGAATCACTAAAACTTCTTAACCGAACACCAATGTTGAACAATCCGGATATGGAGGTGGATGCTAAAATGTTTGCTTCAACTGTTTCAATTCTATCGGAATTTTATAAACGGGTTCAAAAGAAGAACTTACCCCGCAATGTTGGAAGGATTGGCGGATCATCTGTGGACATGGCACGAATTTTTCTATTTTCCAATTAACTATCTCGGATTAGGACATTACCGAAAAATATGACAAATACCCAGAATGGGCAGACTGCCCATTCTGGGCATCAAAACTGAAACTCACCATACCATAAAAATAACACAGACACATCCACCAGTGGCGAGATTATGCTGGTTTCAGGTGGGCATGTTTTATAATCACATCTTCCTGTGGCCAATCAGTGGATGATCCTTTGTTTCCTGTTTTCACGGTTTTTATATGGTTAACGGTCTCCATACCAGATATTACTTTACCAAATACTGCATAACCGTCGTTACCCTTTGCATAGTTCAGGTAATGATTATCGGCAATGTTGATGAAAAACTGAGAAGTAGCGCTGTTAGGGTCACCTGTTCTTGCCATTGCGATGGTTCCAACCTGGTTTTTCAATCCGTTGTTTGATTCTAAATTGATGGGCTTATGAGTTGGTTTCTCTTTGCCATCAGGGGTGTAGCCGCCTCCCTGGATCATAAAATCGTCGATTATGCGGTGGAAGATGGTGCCATCGTAATGTCCTCCCTGTACGTAGCGAATGAAATTCTCGGTCGTTATCGGGGCATTTTCGTGATCAAGTTTGATCTCAATCTGCCCCATATTTGTCTCAAGCACAACTATGTTCTTCATAGTATGCCGGGTTTACTCGGGTATCGTATAAAATAGTTGGGTGTTCTACTGTCTTTATACGCCGAATCTCAAAAATTATCTGGTTAATACGGCACTCTGAAAACCATGTTTAGTGTGCTGGAATACATCTTTTTCCTCTTGCTATTAATTCCACTCCCTCTTTCACAGCTTCGCTAACAATCCCGATCTCCTTTTTCTTTTCTTCAAACTCCTCTGGTGTGTAGCAAATAGCTTCCAGTAAAACCAGACCCTCCCACTCGACAGAAACGTCCCTCATTCGTTTCAACCAGTTAATCCCCTCAAATTTTTTACTCACGATAATCATATCAACATCACTATTGATTAGATAATCCCCTCTTGCTCTGCTTCCAAATAGTAAGACTTTTTCTGCTGAATATTTATCGCTAATTACCGCTAAAAAGCGATTAATCCATTCTTTCACATTTCTATCTGTGATTCGATCCATTCTAACACCCTCTTACTGTTATTTAAAATTTCCTTTACGAGATACTCATCATAGAGCTCATAAGGCGTTCCATAAGCCGCATCCGGGTACCCGTGTGGTAACGAACTCCGGCGTTAATTGCCTTAAGAATATGTAGAACCTGGATGGCATATCTATCTCTGTTGCAAGGTAAATTAATGAGTGCGTTGTACCCGGAGACATCCGTTTTTTTGCGATATACATCGCCTTTAAACCCTTTTCAACCGATTGCTGACAGAAGAATGCGCACGCATAATAGTCTTTCGAATTCTTGCAGTTTTCTGCGGTTATTAAATCTCTTTTTGCTTGTTTCCACCACTCTTCAACTTCTTTTCTCATAATACAAACCAATAAATACTATTTTCATCTTATCTCAACTTCACCACGCTCGGAATAAATTTGGGGGCATCCCAGCATGTATACTGTTTTGCTCAACAATTAATATCAATATCATGCATTTTGCACATTTGTTTCACTGACCTGGGTTGAAAAGCACCTTTTTCCGTTATTAGCATCGTAATTTTTTCAGGAGGAACAATGTCTTCACGCGGATTGTATTGCTTGAAATCATCGAAATTTACTGATAGGTCTGTGGTAAGCCATTCAACTTTTCTTGGAAGGTCCGGGTTCTTTTTTATCTCTTTTATTATTTTTGTTGTCTCTGCAATAACATACACAGGAATATTGTATTCCTTTGCCATATCAGCCATGGCTAAATGACCTAACCCGTGAGATATTTCACCATTTTCTCCTATACCATTTGCACCAAACAATACCTTTGAGATTTTACCCTTTGAAAAGAGATTTGATGCACACGAATCTGTAACTAAATGAATCTGAATCTCCTTGAAACCCGCCTTTCTAATTTCGCTGGCATAGTGAATTCCATCGCAATAACGGAGTCGATTATTGTAGCCGTACCGATTTTTTGTCTTGCATTCGCAGATATACACTTCCGTACTTTTTTTGTCCGGTAGGCTTTCGATGGCTTTGACTACTGAGCTGCTGTATCCATAAAGAAGAATGGGACTACCATCTATAAAGAACGGTTTGGACATATCAGAAAAAGCTTCAAATGCCCTTTCTCTCTCCCTTTGCCACTGGTTAATTTTCTCTCTAATTGATATGATTATTTGATCGCGATTGGTAGCATCTAATTTGTTGGGATCCGGGATATTTTTAAGGTTTTCTTCCAGCATCTTTTTGATCTTCGTCAAATAGGCATGACATGGTTTCTCCTCTAAAAAAGGGACGAGAATTATTCTTTTATAATTAAGCAACTCTTCAATAACCCTTTCATTATCTAAATTTAGAATAACCTGGATATTTTTTAAGACGCTATTTATAGCCATGCCAGCACTGGTGCTGAACATTGTTTCAATATGACTTAAAGCCCATCTAAGACCCTCCATTTCATCAGGCCGAAGGGGAGCATCTTCAATAATTTTATATTCTACCCTTAGATAAAGGGATAATCTACCACGAATAAGCGTGTCCATTGAAGAATCAAGTTCTTCCTGAATTTCATCACACAAAAACTTTCCCAATGGCGCAATATCTTCGGCCGAGCCGATGGGGTTTTTAAGAGAAATAGTAATTGTGAATGGTTCTTTTGCAACGGAGGTACCTTGTGCATATTTAGATTTAAGCCAATGAAAAGTCGATTCAGGACCCATACCCATTATCATGTTGGTTCTAAATTCCTTCTCAGGTACTCCGCTCAGATCAGCTATTCGAAGAGCATCAGCAAGTCTGAGATAAGCAGCCAACAGACGTGTCCGAATTTGCCCAACTCCTGGAACTGGAATCTCCTCGTTGCATTTCCTCAGATCCTCTGTTTTTCTGTGGTACTGGCAGATAATTCCTAAAGGCGTCGTCTCTTCTGGTCTTAAACCAAGAACTGGCCAAATGTCCTTGCTATTAATATATCTCTCCGATCTATCTTGATGTGTTTCTCGCACTTCAATCTCTGTGAGTTTCTTATCTTTATCTCCAAAAAGATCTCGTATCATGCCGATGTCGTGAAGCCATGCTGAAGCAAGAAGTAAGAACCGCTCTTCAGGTTTTAGTTTTTTGAAATCCTTATCTGGAAGAAGTTCATAGAGTTGCCATTCAACCCTTTCGCTATGCCTGTGGTCATGCAGGGTGTAGTATTTGAGTTCTGGGGCAACCGACCATTTGCCTCTTACATGATCGCAGATTTTCTCTAATCTGTCGGCGTCGTCTCCCTCTAAGATATCTTTTCTTTTATTTAACAAATTCTTGTAGTTTCCATCTATTCCCTTCATTGCATCATCCTCTTTTATCTAAAAGCCACCAAACTCCACACTTAAGCACAGAGCCTGTGTATAGAGTGATTTCATGCAATTCATCTTACTGTTGCGCTCAAGATTAGGCTCATCAGTAGCCCTATCAACGATTGTATTGCAGGGTTGCCATGTTGAATCACGCGAGTTTCATACAATTAGCAATGTATTCATTATGATACTTAAACCTGATGTCGATTTTGTAAGTGTTCGTTAAGTGATCTTGCTATAAAATGCAGTACTTTTACTGATGTGTGATTCCCCTGGCATGCGATTATTTGTAAGCTGCTTTAAGTTCAAGCAGCAGCTCTTTGAAAAGGTATTTTTCTGGCATTATTATGTTTTTTATCCCGTATTTTTTCAATGTATCAGCAGTTGGTATGCCAATTGCACCAACTAATATGTTATTCATGCGATCTAAAAGACTGGCTGACACACTCATACTCTCTGCAATACTCATAAAGTTGCGAACCATCATAGTGCTTGTAAAAGGCAGTATATCCACTTCGCAGCAAAGAACCTGCCTGATAAACTCCTGCTGCTTTTCTCCGGACGGTTTCACGAGAGTGTACACGCAGGTTTCATGTACCTTTGCCCCCCGTTCTAACAATTTTTCAACAAGTACTGGTGCACCATGCGTACTTCGCACAATATCAACCTCGCATCCGGAAACATCTGATAGTAATTCAATTAAACCTGTTGAACTGTAAACTTCTGGCATCAGTGAAACATGAATTCCATGCTGTTTGAGAGCGTCTCTTGTGTTTGGACCAATTGCTACAATCCTGCTGTTATTCAAACCTTCAATAAATTGTTCAATGTTTTGTATCTTAGACAGGGTAAAATCCACACCATTGGCACTTGTAAAAATGACATAATCAGCCTCAGAGCTAAATACTCGCCCGGTGAAACTTTCGAAATTCTTATCCAGGTTATCGCTTATTTCGATCATCGGGCACACGACAGCATCAAAACCAAGAGACGTGACCAGATCAAGTGAATCGCGAGCATAACGCGAGGGGCGCATAATTCCAACAGTACCGTTCATCATATCTATAGTGAAAAGAACAATATATAAAGCTCTTGTTTCAATATGAGATTATGAAACATCGCTACCTGGAAGGAATCAGTGTTAACATATTATTACTCGGTATTGTCAGCTTTTTCAATGACTTAAGTAGTGACATGATTATGCCAATTTTACCCATGTTTATAACCACACTTGGTGGGACTGGTTTTATTGTTGGATTGATAGGGGGCTTGCGAGATAGTATTTCAAGCATACTCAAAGTTTTTTGCGGCTACTGGTCTGATCGGACAGGCAGGAGGAAGATATTTGTCTCTTCCGGCTACCTGACTTCATCGATCTTTAAAGTATTCCTTGCGTTTTCTCAAACATGGCCGCATGTCCTGGTTTTTTCCGGGATGGAACGGGTAGGCAAAGGGTTAAGAAGCGCACCAAGAGATGCAATAATTGCAGATTCCATGCCAGACGAAAGAGGTAAAGGATTTGGAGTTCATAGAGCACTGGATACAAGTGGTGCAATCCTTGGATCAATTGTTGTTTTTATTTTATTCTGGCTTTTTGGACTTAGTTTTAGCTCAATTATATTCATTGCTGCAATCATCTCATTTTTCTCATTAATTCCACTGCATTTTGTAAAAGAAGAGAAAAAAAAGCTGCAAGATATAAATCTGCGAATAGGTCTAAAAAATATTCCAAAACCACTCAGGTTATTTATTTTAATCTCTGGCATGTTTGCTTTAGCAAATTTTAGTTATATGTTCTTTATTCTTGAGGCTCATGCTGCCTTTGCAGGTAAATTATCAGTCGGGGTACCAATCCTGTTGTATGTCCTGTTCAACATTTTTTATGCTGTATTTGCTATTCCATTTGGTACTCTCTCTGACAAAATAGGGAGAAAAAATGTACTTGTCTCTGGTTATTTATTATTTTCACTAACTTCTCTCGGGTTTGCGTTTTTTAACTCTCTTGCAGCATTTGTGATCTTGTTTTCTCTTTATGGTATAGTTCATGCAATGGTTGATGGGAACGGGCGTGCTTTCGTCTCTGATTTATCCCCGGTAGAACTAAGAGCTACTCACCTTGGAACGTTTCATACAATAATAGGCGTCACAGCACTTCCAGCAAGTTTGATAGCCGGACTTTTGTGGCAGATTCACCCAAGCACAACCTTTATTTACGGTAGCGTAGTAAGTAGCATATCAGTTGTAGTTTTTATTTATTTTAGAAATTCTTTTGTAAGCGGGTACACGGTAACTCACAAATAATGATTTACCTATAACTGCATCCTTTTCCAGAAATCGATGATTTTTCAAAAGTTGGGTAAACCATTTTACTTAGGAGTTCCCTAAATCCAAATAGTATTCTGCACCAGACAGGTTATCCGCAAGATATAATATAATAAAAGGCGATTTGTAATGGAAAAAATCAAAATAGGAATTGTAGGAATCGGTAATTGTGCAAGTTCACTACTCCAGGGAATTGAATACTATAAAAATAAAGATAGTAAAGAAGCTATCGGGCTCATGCACTGGGAGATCGGTGGTTACAAGCCTTATGATATTGAAGTGGCAGTCGCTTTTGATACTGATAAAAGAAAAGTTGGAAAGGACGTTTCAGAGGCTATCTTTGAGCTTCCAAACTGCACGAAAGTATTCTGTGAAAGTATACCAGCAACCGGGGTGAAGGTAAAGATGGGCAAGATACTGGACGGTTTTTCTCCACATTTGAAAAATTATGATGAGAAATATGCCTTTATTTTAAGTAACGAAAGTGAACCATCAAAAGAAGATGTGGTTGCCATCTTGAAAGAATCAAAAGTTGAAATCCTCTTAAATTACACCCCGGTAGGCTCTGAAGAAGCTACAAAATTCTATGCAGAGTGTGCACTTGAGGCAGGTGTGGCATTTATAAATAACATGCCTGTTTTTATAGCGAGTGATCCGGCATGGGCGGAAAGATTTGAAGAAAAGGGCATACCGATAATAGGTGATGACATTAAAGCTCAACTTGGTGCTACAATCACTCATCGAACACTGGTTGATCTGTTCAAGAAGAGGGGTGTAAAGTTGGAGAGAACCTACCAGTTAAACACAGGAGGCAATACTGATTTTCTCAACATGCTTAATCGAGACCGGCTTGCGTCAAAAAAGACATCAAAAACAGAAGCCGTCCAGTCAGTGCTTGGAAAACGACTTGATGACGAAAATATCCATATTGGTCCAAGTGATTGGGTGGCATGGCAGAAAGACAACAAGCTTTGTTTCATTCGAATGGAGGGCAAGCTTTTCGGTGATGTTCCGATGAACCTCGAACTCAGGCTTTCTGTCGAGGATTCTCCAAACTCTGCTGGAGTTGTAATAGATGCCATAAGATGCTCTAAACTGGCACTTGAAAGAAATAAGGGAGGAATACTGTATTCACCTTCAGCATACTTTATGAAACACCCGCCACGACAATTTACCGATGATTGTGCATACCAATTAACAGAGGATTTCATTCACGCAAGAAGACAGGATTAATGATGAAATGCCTGATCATCGCTGCAGGACTGGGAAGCAGGCTATCAAAAAAGGGTGATTCAAAACCTCTCGTTTCTCTTCTTGGATTATCTCTTATTGAACGGGTAATACTAACTGCAAAAAAGAGCGGCTTGACTTCTTTCTATGTGGTAACCGGGTACAATGGCGAAAAGGTAAGACAACATCTCAACCAGTTTAAGAAGGACAGAAATATAGAAATAACCCATATCATAAATGAAGAATGGGAAAAAGGAAACGGTATATCTGTCCTCAAGGCAGAAAAACTATTAAATGAAAATTTTATTTTACTGATGGGGGATCACATCTTCGATGAATCGATACTGGTAAAACTAAAAGATGAAGAAATAACAGATAGCGAAGTTGTACTAACTGTAGATCACAACATTGAAACCAATAAGCTTGTTGATGCTAATGACGTTACCAGGGTTCGCGAGGAAGACGAGAAGATACTGGATATAGGCAAGAATATCAAGAAATATAACGCTTACGACACTGGAATTTTTCTTTGTTCGCCTGCAATATTTGGCGCTCTGGAAGAAAGTTTACGTAGTGGTGATAGTACGCTTTCAGGAGGAGTGAAGGTACTGGCTAACAGAGGAAAAGCTAAAACCTTTGATATTAAAGATTGTTACTGGATTGATGTGGATAATGAGGGGGCACTTAAAAAAGCTGAAAACAAGCTTTTAGATACGTTGAAAAAGACTTCAGACGGACCAGTGTCAAGACACCTGAACAGACCGATATCAACTAAAATTTCAAAGTGTCTTGTGAAAACGAGTGTTACTCCAAACGTTATATCATTTCTCTCTTTTATCCTCTGTTGTATCGGGGCATTTTTTTTCTTTTTGGGTGGGTGGGTTAATTTAGCTATTGGGGCAACACTGGCACAGGTATCATCTATTGTTGATGGTTGTGATGGCGAAGTAGCAAGATTGAAATTCAATGAAACAGAGTTTGGCGCATGGTTTGATGCTGTTTTAGATCGCTATGCAGATGCATTCCTTCTTTTTGGTCTGACTTGTTACGTCTATTTTCTAAGTGAAGCCCTCCTGTGTCTTGCTGTCGGGTTTCTGGCAATTATCGGCACCTTCATGAATAGTTATACTGCTGACAAATATGACGGCTTGATGAAGAAAAAAATCGGTTTAAAAGGACACTATTTCAGGATGGGTCGTGATGTCAGGATATTTATCATATTTCTTTTTGCACTGCTGAATATGCGCTTTTTATTTCATGTGGAAATAATAGACTTGCCATTATTAGCAATCCTTTTAATCGCTATTTTGATGAATACAGAAAATATCAGAAGGGTGGTGGTTCTATATAAAAATAGACAGTGTTGATTGCGTAAAAAAGAAGATTGAGGAAACTATTGATAAATCTCTTGTTCCCGAGGACCCGATACACTCGAAAAACACTCTGGAGTGGCTGCTTAAATTAAAGCCTGATGCTGATGAAGCTTTGAAAATAGCTGCTTTAGGTCATGATATTGAAAGAGCTATCGAAGAACAAAAAGTAATACGGAAAGACTACATAAGCTACGATGATTTTAAAAAAGCTCATGCTTTAAACAGCGCCAGGATATTAAAAGAAATGATGGTGGAGTGCAATGTAAAAAAAGAATTGATCGATGATGTCTTTTTTCTTGTAAGTAGTCATGAAATAGGAGGCAATAGAAGAGTAGATGTTTTGAGAAATGCCGACACTATCTCATTTTTCCATGTAAACCTGCCTTATTACTCTGTCAGAAATGATGCAGAAGAAACAAAAAGGAGATGTTTATGGGGGTATAAGAAGTTGCCTGATACTCTAAAAAGGGTTGTGACTAATTTTAGATACAAAGACAAAGAAGTTGAATTTCTGCTTAGAGGGATTATATCTTTCTCTGATCCTTAACACAGACAGTGGTCAAGACACGGAGGTCTTAAAAAAATGCAACATTTAAGTAGTTAACCTATATTCCACACATGTTGATATATATTATTCCTAAATTTGAATTTATAAGACACAACGCTGGATGCATAATTTTAAATAAGTAAAAGTCCCTATCGCCTTTTATGTCTCTGATTAGACCAACTATACGGGCAGACTCGATGAACACCTGAGTATAGCAGTAAAAACTTGGACCACCTTGGCATAGTAGCCGAGGTATGCAAGGAAATAGGCTTGGTTGAAGAAAAAGAGACCATGATTTCATTTATCCAAATATTGCGGCAGATAAGGTTCGTAAATGTTATCCCATATTCTCTCCCCACATTCATCCAAATCGGTAATGACGCCTATCTAGAAAAACTAAATTTGGCATTCTTTGAACTTCCTCAACTAAACAATCGCAATATGGCATCAACATGTTTCTGAGGATCGAATTTCAGTTTCACAAATTTTCTACCATTTTTTCCCATTTTACGGCTTTCTTCTTTATTACTGCAGAGATATCCAATTTTCTCACCCAATTCTTTTATATTTCTTGGTTCTGCGAGCAAACCCGTCTCGCCATCTTTTATTATCGTATCTATCCCGCCGACATTATATGCAACAACTGGAACTTCGTGAGCTAAAGATTCAGCAGCAACTACACCAAAAGGCTCCGGCCATAAACTCGGTATTGCAACGACGCTCGCTTTTTTATAAAATTCAAAAACCTCTCGATGGGATTTTTGGCCGGTAAATATTATTTCTAATCCTTTTTTCTTTCCTTTCAAAGCCTTTGCCAGAAATCGGCATTTCTCAATATAGCCCGCATCACCACTTCCAACAATTGTCAATTTAACGTTGCAGTAAATGAATTCTAAAGCTTTTATCAAATGATCAACACCTTTCTCTTTAACTACCCTGCCAACGTACAGGATATTTTTGCCTTCTTCTTTTCTTTCTATTTTTTCTGGGATATACACTTGTCTCGGAACTAAATTTATTTTTTCTTTAGGAACTTCGTTTTTTATTAAGTTTGATTCCATATATTTACTGATCACGACGATTTCATCAAATAAGGATGAAGATTCCAACAATTTTTTCCTTTCCAAAAATATTTCATTCAAATTCAAATCTCTTAAAGGATACCTTTCTATGCATCTACCGGCTTGAATATTTGTTATGCAATGTTTACCTAAAGGAAGTTCGTATTGCCGATCATTGAAAACCTTTAACTCAGTAAGGCAATAGAAAAAGTGGTCGTGGCAATACCAAATGATTTTACCTAGATGTGCTTTTCTTATTGCGGTTATTATTCTATAATCAAAGATATTATGTATGTAGACAATATCTGGCCGGATTTTATTAATGTAGCCGCATAACTTAGCCAATTCATATGGTTTTGCTTTAGCATATCTTTCCTTAAGAAAAGGCAATCTAAATTCCCTTATTAAAGGATTTGAAAAATTTTTTGGATATTTCTTACCATATATGATTGAGGTTTCATATCCCAATGGATCAAGTAGCCTCGCAAGACTATTGATATACTCTTCAGTACCTCCAAATCCGCCGTATTTATCATTGATTAGCACGATTCTTTGCAGCATTATAAGCCATCTTATATAACTTTTTAAAACTCTCTGTTATTTTTTTAACATCAAAATTCTTTGCATACTTTATGCATCCCCGCTTCCATTCTTTCAATGTATTTATGAGATATAAATTTTTATCTGCGATATCTTTAGGATTTGTTGGATCAGCAAAAACACCTGATATTCCTCCTTTAACTGCATATAGAATACCACCAGTTTTTGATGCTACAACAGGAATTCCACAGGCATTTGCTTCCAAATAAACAATTCCAAATCATTCAACATCATTCGGTAATTCGAGAGGGGGTGACACAAAAACATCAATTAAGGAAGCGGTAAAATTTGTTTATTTTCTCTTCTTCTGAAATTTCTCCCCAATACTCGTATTCAAATCTCGCTCCTTTAAGTTTTTTCATGATCCTTTTTTTTATCTATGCCATCTCCAGCAAGTATGTATTTGAAATCAACAGCACGATTCTTAAGTATATTCAAAGCTCTAATCATGTTAGGAACATTCTTTCTCCTGTTAAATCTTGTCATTGTTCCAATAATTGGCTTTTCGTTACTTTTTCCCTTGATCGCAAATTTTTTTGTATCTATTGGGGGATTTATAACTTTAATCTTTTCAGAGCCAATTTTAAATGGATTTACGATAAGGTTCTTTGTATAAATACTGTTAGCATGAATGTAGGAGCCTTATCAAAAACTTCTTTGTAAATCAATTTTCTGTAACCTTTCGTGTTCTTATCAAAAATTTATCGATGATGTCTTTTTTCTTGTAAGTAGTCATGAAACGGGAGGCAATAGAAGAGTGGATGTTTTAAGAGACGCCGACACTATCTCGTTTTTCCATGTAAACCTGCCTTTATTACTCTGTCAGAAATGATGCA
Organism: Candidatus Argoarchaeum ethanivorans; assembly: GCA_905067535.1. The sequence continues at coordinate 5,663 of CAJHIR010000009.1, read as the reverse complement.
GAAGAAACAAAAGGAAGGTGTTTATGGAGGTATAAGAAATTGCCTGATAACCTGAAAAGGGTTGTGGCTAATTTTAGATACGAAGACAAGGAAGTTGAATTTTTACTCAGAGATTGCACAGTCGAATTTTCTAGTGAAATTGCTAAATCCTTAAATTTCACCGCAGAGCACAACAGAGAACGCAAAGGCCCCAGAAAGCATAAGCAATAATTGGGACAGTCTTAAAACTCTGCGTACTCAGGCGCTCTCCGCGGTGATAAATCAATAGATTTTTAGATAGCACCCTCAGAGAGAGAGAGAGATCATATGTTTCCTTGATCATTAAGACGCCGAAATCTTAAATTTGTATTCGGTTAATTATTTCATTTATTATTGCTACTGCTATTGGTGTGCCGCCTCGTGTACCGATGCTTGTAATCGATGGAATGTTCAGGTTTCGGATATACTCTTTTGAGTTTGAAGCATTGACAAAGCCTACTGGTGTCGCAATTACAAGAGAGGGTTTGATAATCTCCTGTTTTATCATATTGTTGATTGTTATTGCTGCGGATGGTGCGTTTCCGATTATTATTATGCTGTGGTTGAGTCGTTCCCCGAGGGCAAGAAATCCTGCTGATGTGCGAGTGATCTGTTTTTCTTCTGCAATGTTTTTCCCATAGTCAAGAGCACACTCGATTTCACAGTTGTGTCCTTTTTTCAATATTCCTATCTGCACCATGTGAATGTCTGTGTACATAGTGCATGATTGTTTGATTGCTTTAATTCCTTCTTTAACAGGGTTGTGTTTGAATACGATCAAATCTTTGAACGAGGGATCACCTGTTGCAATGATGCATCGTTTTTTTATACCGTCTTCAATGGTGTTTCCTTTAATCATCTGCGATACGATATCCCGGCTTTTGTTTGATATATCGCGTGCTTCCTGTGTTGTTGCTCCAATATCAGTAGTCATATTTTTTATGGTATCCACGTGGTGTTGTAGCGCACTTGATTGCTGCGCAATCAAGAGTTGAAGGTTTCTGTGTTGTTGCTCCAATATCAGTAGTCATATTTTTTATGGTATCCACGTGGTGTTATCACTCTATTGGCGTTATTCCATATTCTACTTTCCCGGTTTCCAATGAGAATTGTTGTGCGCATATCAACGTCATCATAGAATTTCATAAATTCTCCAATTGTTGTGACGATTGTGTGTTCACCTTCTCTTGTTACGTTTTGAGCTATTCCGACCGGTGTTTGTGGTTTTTTCTCTTCTGAAATTATTTGAATTGCTTCTTTGAGATGACCTGTTCTCTTCCTGCTTTTAGGATTGTAGAGAGCTATCACAAAGTCGGCTCTGGCAGCAGCATACAGCCGCTCTTTAATAATTTCCCATGGTGTGAGGAGATCACTCAGGCTTATGACTGCAAAGTCTGCTGTGATTGGCGCTCCAAGACATGCTGCTGATGCAGTAATAGCAGTAACACCTGGTACTATTTCGATATTGGGTTGTTCTTTTTTCTCTGCCACCTCAAGAACAAGTCCTGCCATGCCGTAGATGTTGGCATCACCACCACTGATGATGGATACGATGCTGTTCTCTGCAAGTTCGAGTGCTTTTTGTGCACGCTTCACCTCGTCTCCCATATAACTTCTAATAACTTTTTTCCCGTCAAGTAGTGGAGCTATCTGGTCAAGATACGTGCTGTTTCCAAGTATGTATTCAGAGGCCTCAAGTGCTTTTTGTGCACGAATGGTCATATCTTGCACAGAACCCGGTCCAATACCAACTACATACAGTTTATTATTGTTGCTATTATTATTATTATTATTATTTTGCGATTGCAATGGTCACATCTCCGTAGATTTGTTTTGGAAGAACAATTGTTTTTTTATGAGCTACTGCAAGAGCAGAAGGCTCACACACACCAATGAGTCCAAGGCGCACCGCCTTTGATGCAGAAGGTGGGTTCATCGTGTTAATAACATCGTGCGACACGTACACCAGTGGCTTGGCAAAATGTTCTGCTGCACCAATAATTCCCTGTTCACCTTTTTTTAACTCAGCAGTTGCAAAAAAGGAGACATCATCAATGGAAACACCTGCACTTTCAATTGCCATCATAATAGCTGTAATCACTTTATCACTGTTAATATTACGGTGTGCACCGATTCCAACGATGAACTTTCCCTGAAGGTCTTTTTTTTCAACCACAGAAACATTGTCATCAACCAGCACAACTTTTGGGCCACTGAGATAAACCACAGGTACATCATCTTTAAGAAGTGCAAGATTCACACTTTTTGTTGATTGTCTGTTAACAACTCTTGCCCCCAACTGTTTTGTAATTCCCTCGACTGATGGTCTTTGATTGGCATCGGTTGCAGTAGTAATCACCGAAATAAGTCCAAACTCTCCAAGTTTTAAGGCAAGCTCATTTGCACCATGATGCCCTCCCACAAGAGATACCGCAAAAGTCAGATTCGAATCCACAACAACAAGCGGAGTATCAGACCATTTATCCTTTAAAAAGGGAGCTACGGACCTGACTGCTATTCCTACAGCCATTATTGCTACAACCGCACTGTACGAGAGTGCCTTTTCAAACACACCTTCATCGTAGAACAACAGGTCTGCATCAAGGTGCTGCTTGAGTCGTCTTGCTTTCACCTCATCCCTTTTGAAAGCTATAATCACAATATCTTTATCAGTCATCATCAAAAAACGTTTCTATGTACTATATTCTGCATTTATTTTTACGTATTCGTAGGTAAGGTCGCATCCCCAGCCTGTTGCTGTAGCTTTCCCTATGTTAAGGGCAAGTTCTATATTAATGGTGTCTGATTTCATTATCTTTTTGATTTTGCTCGTGGTTTCGATAGTGCGCCCTTTATCTATTATTGTTGCACTATCATTCTTGTCTGAGAATTTGAGGGTCATTTTTTCCGGGTTTATGTTTGCACCACTTCTGCCTGCTGCTGCAATGATGCGCCCCCAGTTCGGGTCTTCCCCAAAGATTGCGGTTTTTACAAGTGGTGATGTAAGTATCGTTCGTGCGATCTTTTTTGCGTCATCTGGAGTTTCTGCGCCTGTTACCGTAAGTTCGATTAGTTTTATTGCACCCTCTCCATCTTTTGCCATCATCTTGGCAAGATTGATGCAGGTTGTATCCAGTGCTTGCTGGAATTCTGTTACGCTGCATTCCTTTTTTTCGGTGGTTATGAGGATTGCCATGTCGTTTGTGCTGGTATCCCCGTCAACGATTACCATGTTAAAGCTTTTATCTACGGATTTCTGCAGGCAGTCTTGCAGAACATCATGTGGAAGACATGCATCCGTGCAGATAAAAGCGAGCATTGTTGCCATATTTGGTGCAATCATTCCTGCACCTTTTAGAATGCCGCCAACGTGTACATACCCCACGGTTTCCACTGCAAACTGCTTAATCGTGGTGTCAGTGGTTATTATTGCTTCTGCTGCTTTCTTACTTGCAATACTTCCTGATGCAAGTTCTGGCATCACTTTATCTATTTGCTGTTTTATTTTGTCAACTGGGAGAAGTCGCCCGATTATGCCTGTTGATGCAACAAGGATTTCTTCTTTTTTGCAATTGAGCTTTTGTGCGAGGATTTTACATATTTCCTCTGCATCTTCAATTCCTTTTTGACCTGTGCAGGCATTGGCGTTTCCGCTATTTACAATAACCGCTTTTATGTGCCCTTTCTGGCTTTCAAGATGCTTCTTTGTCACAACCAGTGGAGCAGCGATTACTTTATTCTGTGTGTAGACAGCAACTGCAAGACCCTCTGCAAGTATTATGGCAAGTCCATATTTCCCTTCTTTAATACCCCACGTGCTGATACCTTCGATGGCGCAGATTCCACTGTTAAGTTCTTTCATCGTTTTTACTCGACAATGTTTTCACTTCCTTCACCTGATAAGGCTTTTATGATGTCGCCACGCGCAACTATCCCGACAAGCTTCTCGTTTTCTATCACTGGTAGCCGGTTTATTCTATGTTTTACCATTTTTTCAGATGCAGTTTCGATACTGTCTTCGGGCGAGACTGTGTAAACTTTCGTCGTCATTATCTTTTCCACCGGTTTGTTTTCGATGCTTTCAAGACTGTGTTTTAACTCTTCCCATCCGATAAACTCTCGCAGTGGCACCTCTATTACTTCAAAGGGGCTTGGAAGCCACAGGTCTTCACTAACAGAAGGGTTTTTTAATAATTTTAATATGTCTGTCTCAGTTACTATCCCAACAAGCCGATCGTTCTTTACTACCGGAAGACCGCTTATTCTGCGTTTCTTCAGTACCATGCTTGCGTTCTTTACGGTTTCTTCAGGTGTGCAGGTTATTACATTTGTGTTCATTACATCTTTGACTTTCAAATCATATTCCTCCTACTTAGGTTGTGTCATTCTTCTTACCTTACTGTGCTTGATCCCTCTTATTTATGGTGCAAGCCCACCGTACCACAATCCTGTAACTTCATCAAGGTCAAACATCCTGTTCATGTTCTGTATTGCCTGTCCCGATGCACCCTTGACAAGATTATCAATCACTGATAACACAACCACTCTGTTAGTTGCTTTATCAGCCTCAATGTGTATGTCGCAGAAATTGGAGCCGCGAACTCCTGAGAGGGAAGGGATATTCTCTCTTAATCGAATAAATGGCTTATCCCTGTAGAACTCTCTATACATGTGCACAACCTCTTCGCTGGTCAGTTGTTTTTTTGTGAAAAGATGTGCTGTTGTTAGAATGCCTCTGACAGAAGGTATAATGTGCGGTGTGAAACATATATGGTATTGTAACGTCTCGTCAAAACGTGTCAGCTCCTGCACGATTTCAGCAGTGTGCCTGTGAGTGGTAAGTTTATAAGCCTGTATGTTTTCAGACAGGTTAGGATAATGGCTTACTGCGGTTGGCTCTGCTCCGGCACCGGAAATACCTGACTTTGAATCAAACAAAGCGGAAGTTAGCAATCTTTCACTTGCGAGAGGTGCTGCTGCAAGAATAGCGCCAGTTGGATAGCAACCGGGATTTGCAATCAACGCACGACCTGTAACATCATAAAGCTCCGGAATGCCGTAAACAGCCTCTCTTGAATCAGAGTGGGTGAGTCCATAAATCGTTTCAAAGACATCTGGTTGCAGGCGATAGTCAGCACTCAAATCAATAACCCTGGTCGAATCTAATAATTCAGGAACAATTTTCATAGCACTTCCATGAGGGACAGCAGTAAACACCACATCGCACCGACCTGCAACTTCTCCCGGTGAAAGATTTTCAAAACACAGGTCATATATTTTATCAAGATGAGCATGCACGCCTGACACAGCTATTCCATCAAAACGTCTTGATGTTACTGCAACAACCTCTGCTCCCGGGTGAAAAGATAACAATCGCAGCAGTTCACCACCAGTATAACCTGATCCTCCAACAATGCCAACCTTAATCATTTTTTTTCATCCCTCTATAAACCTCTTTATTGTATATGCATCCACACAGCAGCAGCGATGGTCACAGTTACCACAGGAACCTTAAAGCATATCTTTGTTTCGAATGTTCTTGACGCACTCGATTGCTTCGCAATCGAGAATTGACCATTAGCCATTATTTTCTATGCACTCGATTGCTTCGCAATCGAGAATTATTTCCGCACACGGGGTGTGTG
>CAJHIR010000008.1 GCA_905067535.1 Candidatus Argoarchaeum ethanivorans | reverse complement strand
CCACGAGATGGTTAATTATCTGGATAACATAAGGGATCTTATCGATGAGGCGGATAAACGGATAAAAGAGAGAACATTGCCCAGAAAACGGGGACCTGGCAGACCGGCAACTGATCCGGCTGACGTCACCAAAGCCCTACTGTTACAGACGTACGTGAACTCATCAAATAGGCTGGCTGAAGGGTTTTTGCTTCTATTCCGGGAGAAATTGGACATCGCCCGTCATTTTTCTTACAAAACGATAGAGCGCGGATACGACCGAGAGCCTGTAAACAAAATTCTGGATGAAATCGTAGTGATAACCAATGAAAGCGTAGAGGGCAAAGAGGAGATTTTTTCGTTCGATGGCACTGGTTTTAGCGCCTCGAATAAGGAGAACTACGCACGATTTACGACAAAAACAGAATTCTAATAAAGATCGCAAGAAAGCAAAGTCTGCAAGCCCTGCAGGGAAGGAGCAGGCAGACGACAGTTTTCCGAAATCGAACTATTCTGCAAAGATGGGGTTCTCTTATGTTGTTATGGGTGTGGGAGTTCAATATAAATTGATTTCAGGTATATCCATAAGCCCAGATCACTCGATTGGAGAAACTACCATGTTTCCGGAGGCTTTTGGCCAGACACTCGATTGCCACCCCGATCTGGATGGAGTTCTCGGAGATGGTATTTACGGGTGTCGATGGATCACTAATCTGGTTTCGGAAAATAACGCCATACCATACTTTTTACCACGTAGTAATGTGACTTTCAAGAATAAAGGGGCTCTTGGGTGGTATGATATGCTTTATTCGCTCTGGCAAGATCCTCAAAAGTGGTTAGAAGAATATCATATGCGTTCAATCTCGGAAACGGTCAAAACGATTGTGAAATGCCGGTTTGGCGCAGCCGCTCGATAAAAAGACTTGATTCGCGGAAGGAGATTGAAACCCGGCTGAAGCTTGTGGGGCACAATATCCGAAGAGTGGGGTATCTGGAGGTGATGGGAGACGTGGTGCTGCACTGGCATGGATATTCATGAATTTCGTCCCAAAGCCCGTAGATGCGAATAGTTTAATTAATAGGAAGGATGTGATAATGTCTATTGAAGCCCGGTGGTGTAGGGGTCAATCATGCAAGGCCCTGGACCTTGCGACACAGGTTCGAATCCTGTCCGGGCTATACAAATCAGATTCTTCAGGTTTTAAACCATGCCAACTGTGAGTGAGAAGATACTATCCGGAGCAGCAGGTGAAAAAGCATCTGCTGATGATTTTATCGAGGCAGGAGTTGATTTTGCCATGGCACACGATGGAACCAGTGTGCTTGCTGTAAAGGCATTAAGAGAGATGAATGTTTCAAAGGTTTTTGACCCGGAGAAAATTATCATCCCTTTCGATCATCTTGCTCCTGCCAATAATGAGACAGCAGCAAACCTTCAGCATGATATTAGAAGCTGGATTAAAGAGCAGGGTATCGTGAACTATTATGATGTTGGGGAAGGAGTATGTCATCAGGTTCTACCGGAACGTGGGTTTGCACTTCCCGGGAAACTTATCATTGGAGCGGATTCTCATACCTGCACTTACGGTGCGTTTGGTGCATTTGCAACAGGTGTTGGTGCAACTGATATGGCAGAGATCTTTGCGACTGGTAGAATATGGCTCAGAGTTCCAAAAACAATCAAAGTCGTGATCAATGGCAAACTGCCAGCAGGAACATCGGCTAAGGATATGGCACTCATGGTAGTTGGGAGAATAGGATCTGACGGTGCGACCTATCAGGCAATCGAATACTATGGTGAAGCAATAGAACACCTCAATATGGATGGCAGAATGACACTCTGCAATATGGCTATTGAGATGGGGGCAAAAAACAGCGTCATAACTCCTGATAAGAAAACCTTTGAATTCATAAAAAAGTGTGCAGTGGACAACTACACCGCAGTATATGCTGACCAAAATGCTGACTACATTAGCGAATATAACATGGATGTTTCAGATCTTGAGCCACTGGTTGCATGTCCTCACCAGGTGGATAATGTCTGCCAGGTAAGTGAGGTGGTTGGTACACCTGTTGACCAGGTGTTCATCGGGACATGCACCAACGGCAGGTTAGAAGACATTGAAGCAGCAGCAAAAATCACGAAAAACAATAAGTTTTGTGTCCGCACCATTGTGATACCAGCTTCAAGACAGATACTTCTTGATGCTATGGAGAAGGGGTATATCCAGGCACTCGTAAGAGCAGGGGCAATGATTGCACCACCTGGGTGCGGGCCGTGTCTTGGCGCTCATCTGGGTGTGATAGGGGATGGGGAAGTATGCCTCTCAACAGCCAATCGCAACTTCAAAGGACGCATGGGGAAAGGCGGACTGATCTACCTCGCATCACCGGAAACTGCTGCTGCAAGCGCAATAAAAGGAGAGATTGCAGACCCGCGCGAAATAAGATTGAAATCTTGCTGATTTTTGGAGAATAGACCGTGGCAAAAACCAAGCCTTTTGACGAACATGTGTCCAAATACGAAGATTGGTTTGAAAAAAACGAATTTGTTTTTGAATCTGAGCTTCTGGCGATGAGGGGGCAATTGCCAAAAAGTAACAATGGCATTGAGATTGGTGTAGGAAGCGGCAGATTTGCAATACCATTAGGCATTAAAGTTGGGGTTGACCCATCAAGAAAGATGGGTGAGATTGCTCGAAAGGGGGGCATTGAGGTCATCGATTGTGTAGCTGAAAATCTTCCTTTTGATGATTCGCAGTTTGACTTTGCATTAATGGTAACTACTATCTGCTTTGTAGACGACATAGAAGCAGCTTTTGAGGAAGCATATCGGGTGCTAAAACCCGGTGGGCTTCTGATAATTGGATTTGTCGATCGAAAAAGCCCTGTTGGGATATTATATCAGCAACATAAAAAAGAGAGTGTGTTTTACAGGATAGCTACTTTTTATACAGTAAATGAAGTTGTCTTTAACCTGAAAAAGGCAGGTTTCAAGAGTTTCAATTTTACTCAAACAATTTTTCATAATTTGGCTGAGATAAAAGATATTGAGCAAGTGAGGGAAGGCTGCGGCGAAGGATCATTTGTTGTGATCAGGGCAACAAAATGAGTAAAGAGAGAGTACGACAAAAATTGGAGGAAAACGATGAAAAATGAACATCTTCTAAATAGTTGCAAATCCTGACTCGAGACTGTTTAGATATTGTTGAACCTCTCCTTTTTTATATCCATTCTTTCTTGCAATTCTAACCAGTGCCTTATACACACCGCTGCTGTATTGTGCTGCTTTTTTATGAGCCCACACAAGCTCTTCCGGTAGTCCAAGTGGTTGTGCAGTCTTTCTGAGGATATACTTTCGAATGTTGTTTTTTATCTTTAATTCAACTGGTATTTTGCAAACGAAATCTGTAAGCTCGCAATCAAGAAAAGGCAGTCTAAGTTCAACTCTATTTGCCATTGAAGATTTATAGTCTCTATCGAGACTCACATGCGACATTTGATAAAAGTCCTTCATCAAGTTTCTTTCAAGCTCTACATTATCCATTGATTCATAGCGTTTATATCCAGCAAAAAGCTCATCAGCACCCTGGCCACTACACATCACCTCGTAGCCTTTATAATGGGCTTCCCTTGCTGCAATATATAACGGAAAGGCGATACTCACATCAAAGAAATCGGTAGACCCAATAACTGATAGCAGTTCTGGCAGTGTACGTTCAATCTCACTTTCGCTGAGATGATGTGTGTGCAGTCGTTCGCTCATCCGGAGTGCTGCTGCTGCATTCGGGGCTGCTGCTCTGTCGTGTGAAGATTTTATACTTGTAGTGAAGAGTTCGACAGTACACACTTTATCAAGCAGATAAGCAATGAGGCTGCTATCAACACCCCCGGAGAATGCAATTGCAGTTTTTGGAAAGCTCAGATTCTTTACACTTCGAACAAGAAGCTTTGACAGTATTTCAATCGTTTCTTCTTCAGTTAGATTATTCTTTCCTGGAACTCTCGCGATCTGGCACATATTTTGTGATCTATGATCTGTAAGATATTATAATTGTTTACCCCGAGCTTTCTTCGATTTGTTTTATCTGGTCGATGATGCTTCGGTATCTCTCGTTGATCCTCTCTATTACATCGATGTTTTTTTGATGCGTTGGTATCTGTATTAAAGTGCCATCTGTAGCATTAATGTCATCTGTTGTGATGCTGTAGTCCGGGGCTAATTTTTTGCCTTTTGCCGAGATTGGGAGACGAAGCTCTTTTGCAATCTCCACCGCCATATTCGTAGAGGGTGAAACAGCAGTCGTGAGACTTATTGTCTTATCAATATATTGTTCCTTCATCTCAGTTATCTCAGTTATTTTTTTGTTTATTGTTTTTTCTTTCGCAAAATTTTTTAATTTTTTCATTGATTCGATTAAATCTTTGAATGTTGAAGCGCTGACCTCTATTATCTCGCCTGTAAAATGTTCTCTTATGCGCTCAGCATATCCCCTGCTGATTACTACTACCGTTGCATCACCCAGTTCTGCCACATTCTCTCCACTGGTGTAGAGTTTGTCTGAAACCTGGAATTGTTTAATACCACAGTATGTAAGGAGGCTTTCATACATAGGGGTTGTTATAATGGATGGTTTTTTGCGAAGCCACCGATCCAGTCCAACATTTTGCTCCTTTGCAAGCTCGATAATTTTCTCCCTGATCTCTTGTTGATTATTGATTTTAAGGTTAAAGTAATCTGCAAAAGCTTCACCCGTGGTTAATATAAATGTTCTGCCATGACGTTTTGGTGTGATGAGATTTTTTTGTTTTAGTTCAGATAAATGGTCATAAATGGCGTTTCCCCTGATTTGTACAAGTTTTGACTGTGTTACAGGCTGATGGTATGCGATCATGGCGAGTGTTCTTAGTGCAGGCGATGATATCTCCTTTGGCGATACGGTTTTAACATGATTTGAATATTCTGGTTTTAGCTGCATTACATATTTTTTGTCAAGCTCCACGATTTCGAGAGCTGTATCACGCTGTTGATACTCGAAGATGAGATTTTCTACTGCCCTTCTAGCTCTTGCGAGACTACCTACAATTTTTTTAAGTGCTACATCGCTAACAGGTTTTCCAGCCACGAAAAGGGCGGCTTCAACCAGTTTTTCATCCTGCATTTCGTTGCACCTGCACAACTTCGTTGTGCAGAAAATATCGTGTGATGGCTTCAACCAACTTCTCATCCTGCATTTCGTTACACCCTGTACCTATTTGTCTATATCCTGTACCTGATTGTTTTCTGTAAACGTAGTTTACAGTTCTTTACACCTTTGCACACTTATAAATCCAAAGCTCTCCAAATAGTTCTGGCTGTTCAAGCCATATTTTTCTCTCTCCTGCAAGAAATAACAATGCAATAAAAGTCATTATTTTATCATCACCGCTTTGTAATAAAAGCTCGTTGAAGTTGACATTGCCCCCGGTTTTGAACAGTTCGTCCAGTTTTTTGTATATCTGGGCTACTTTTTTTTCAATACTTTCTTCATGAGCTATACCGATTACCTCATCGGTATCTATTTTTTTTATATTTGTTTTTTTGTCAGGTACACGTCCCTGTCTGCGTCTCTCCACCACCTCAGCTTTTTTAAGTTCTGCTATCAGTTCATCCAGTGTGGCAGGCCTTACTGATTTATGGCGCATTGGAGGTGTTGGAACTGGGAAGTCTGCTGCATCAGCGAACTCTGCTCCATCGAAAAAATCATCATCTTCATCTTCTGGCAGGTCTGGCTCAATTAAGGTGTTTGATTTCATTTTCAAAAGCACTGAAGCATAAAAAAGTGTTCTGCCGGATATCCTAAGATCCAGCAGTTCAAGCTGTTCAATTCTTTTTAAAAATCGATCAGTAATTTCTACGATATCAATATGCCATGGATCTATTTCATCATTTTTTGCCATGTTGACAAGAATTTCAGTGGGATCCTGTTGCACATCTAACATAAAATTATGAATTCCTAAATATGTTATACATTGTTTTATCATTTCATTATATAAACCTATCGGATATCAAAAGCGATCACATTGCGTGGTGTTGCGGCTGGAACATTGGGATCTCACTCATATTCAAACACTGAGCGGCGTCCACAAGACTCAAATCAACAATAACTTCAGAACAGTGTCAACACCAGAGGACGTGACAATCCCAGGGAGGGGATAAGTTTATAGGCATCAATGAGATATGAAATATGTCCCTGCCGAGGGCGTTAGTTTTCCTAACCAAGGATGCACCCAATTCCAATAGGGTGTGACAGGTTGAGGCTAACTTACCAGTATCGAGTAAAATAAAAAGTAATTAAGATATCCCAATGCCGATAATAACCCTGTTAACTGATTTTAGAGACTTTTATCCAGCAGCAATGAAAGCAGTCATACTCACGATAGCACCACAAACAAATATCGTTGATATCACTCACGGTATTCCACCGCAGAACATAAAATGGGGTGCAGCAGCTTTATCCTTCACAGCACCATTTTTTCCAGATAATACAGTACATATTGCAGTGGTAGATCCTGGTGTTGGGTCAGAGCGAAGAAGTCTTGCCATACGAGCAACCGGTGAAAAAACACAGTATCTGGTAGGTCCTGATAATGGTCTACTGATACCAGCAGCAAAAACTATTGGCAGTTTTGAAGTGTTTGAAATCTTCTCCAAATCCACTGAAAAACCATCTCTTACTTTTCATGGAAGAGATATCTTTGCACCAGTTGGTGCGAAGTTATCCCTCGGAGAAAACATACATGAAATGGGTAAGCCCGTCACAGACTTCATCGAACTTCCAACAAAAGCACCGGCGATTAAGAACAACATCCTTGCAGGAGAAATAATATTTATAGACAGTTTTGGTAATCTCATAACAAACATACCAGAAGAGACAGTTTTTAAATTTGTAAACTATGGCGAAACTTTATTTTTGGAGGGTCAACCATTACCCTTTGTGCATACCTATGCAAATGTTAACTCTAACGAGCCGCTCCTGTTGATCGGGAGTCACGGCTTCTTGGAAATCTCACTTAACAGGGCAAGTGCAAGAGATTACTTTGATATTAACACTGAAGATATTATACAAATAATAAAATAAAAGCCGCTACTCATTGATTTTATTTATGTTTTACCGGTATTTTTAGTGGCTGTGCAAATTTTCTTTCCACCTCTTCACGGTGCAGGGTATTATAGGTGCAGAATGGTATTATTCGACCATCTGGTGTCGCATAGTGGATGCCACATCGCTGTATTCGTTCAAGATCTATGTTGTACATGTCCTGGAAGTGCATGATTCCAAGGAAGAGAGTGTTGCGATGGAATTCTTTTGTAGCTTCATTGGTTCCATCTTTAAGAACGTCAATGAAAAGCTTTCTCACATTGACCTGACTTGGTGCAAGGTCCGGATCAACGAACCTTGATATGCCTTTTATGAGTTTTCCAATAGCAGTTAGCTTCTCGAAAGATTTTGTATATTTTTTGCGTTCTATCCCAACAGCAAGTTCATTTACGAATTCAAGCAACCCCTCAACATCAATGAAGCGAGTAATTGGTATCATTTTTCCATTTTCAATATATACATAGGTACCTGCGCCGCAGTGTGGATGTACTGAGAATTCGGCATAAGGTTCATTCTTTTCAGATGTGACAAAATGGGAAATAGGTAAAATGAACGGCACTGGATAAAAATCAGATGCTGCAATCTCGCCTCCTGTTTGCTCTTCTATAAGGTGCAGCACATCAGGTATGGTAATTCGCATTCGTTCACGCTCGGTTTTATCGATACGCCCGGCAAAGGAGACTGGCTGGAAGTTAATACCTTTTACTACATCGTTGTTCTTTGCAGCAAATCGTATGATATCCCCAAGCTGATCATCATTCACGCCTTTTACAACGGTAGGCACAAGAGCGATGCTGGCAAGCCCGGCTGCTCTGCAGTTCTCTATTGCCTTTAGTTTTAGCGGGAGTGCATTGTGCCCGCGAGCTATTATATAAGGTTTTTCAGTCAGACCATCAAACTGAAGGTATATTGTTTTGAGACCTGCAGCACGAAGTTTTTTACACAATTCCACGCTTTTAGCAAGTTTAATGCCATTGGTTGCTATCTGTATGTGTGAAAAACCAATATCACTTGCAGCCTGGACGATTTCAACGATATTCTCTCGCACTGTCGGCTCCCCACCTGCAAATTGAACTGCTGGGCATGGAACTGGCTTCTGGTTTCGAAGACCAATCAGCATATCTTTTATTTGCTCAATCGTGGGCTCGTAAACGTATCCAGCACTTGCAGCGTTTGCAAAACATATAGGACAGTGCTGATTACATCGGTTGGTCACATCAATATTAGCAAGAATTGTTGTTGTTTTATGATCTTTACATATACCGCAATTATATGGGCAGTTGTTATTTAGTGATGTGTTTGGCTCACTGATCCCACTGCCATCGTACCAGTACTTTTCAAATTTTTTGTATAACTCGGCATCAGACCAGTAGATGTCTTCGAATACTCCATGAATATCACAGGTTTTTCTAATTCTTATTTTCCCTTCAGAATCTTCAAAAATTTCCGCTTTTATAACTTTGTGGCATTCAGGACATAAAGATTTCGTCACTTTTTTCATAAATATCACTTATTTATCGAGGAACAATGCCTTCCACAGCTTCACTATAACCACATGTATTATTACTTTTTCCATGCTGTAATCATCTTTAGAGTGATGAGCGTTAGAGCAGTATTATCGCTTTTATTCTTCCAGCTGCCGTCCTCTCGCTGCTGGGATAATATCCAGGGAACTGTACCGAGGGCTGCCTTTTCTTCACCAGCAGCAAATAGCGCCTGAACAACCATGTTGGATATAGCAAGGCTCTTCCAGCTACAATCAGCAAGTTGCCTCTCTCTGAGCAGTACCACGTTTCGATCAATAAAATCCCCTTCATCAAAACCGTGTTTGCACAGTGCGGTAATGGCAAGAGCAGTCGTGCCGGTGGATGTAAGCTCCGGATTTTCGGTCAGCCATCTGCATCCACTGGTGTTTTTTTCCTTTATATCTCCAAGTGCAATTAACACATAAGCAGTCTCTGTAAGATTGTTATTCCATGAACCATCATCCAGCTGCTGCTTTAGTAGCCACCTGCTCACATCAGGGAAGATAATCCCATACGATGCGAGAGCCGAAACAGCGCGTGCCGTATCCAGCAGAACACTATCTGTTTCCCAGTGGTCATCTTTTTTTTCTTTAATCAGCCAGCCCACGTAAGCAGATGGCAGGGAAGGGTCTGTGTTTCCAAGAGAAAGTGCCTGGATGATACGAGATACACTTTTAACATTATCAGGAGAAAGATTTTTTATGTACTCAAGTCCGGCATCTATTGCACTTTTGGAATTAAATCCTGGCAAATCTATCTGTTGCATGGGTCTCAACTTATGCTCCCTGCAATATATATTTATTGACTGCATCATAATCGTAAAAATTTTAGATTTAGAACCGAAACAGTTATCATAGATGGTAAAAGAAGTGAAACTTGGAGGAGTTACCTGTTATGCTACTATTGATTTCTACACACGGAGTGTTCAGTACTGTAAAAGAAGTATGTTTAGAAGGAGTTGCCTGTTGTGTCTTTACCAGATGTACAAGCCAATAAACCGGATATTCCTGTAAATCTAACACGAGTGGGTGTCACAAATGTTAAAAAACTCGTAGAGATAACTCGAAAGAACAGTCGCCCAATTATACTCATTTCTACCTTTGATATTTTTGTTGATTTACCACTGGATCGAAAGGGTGCGAATCTTTCACGAAACTTCGAGGCAGTTGATGGTGTAATAGAAGAAGCTGTTGAAAGCCCGGTGTATGAAGTGGAAGAACTTTGTGGAGCAGTAGCAAGAAAATTACTGGATCAACACGAATATGCGAATCGGGCAGAAGTCCGGATGAAAAGTGAGTATGCGATAAAAAGAAAAACTCCCCATGACCATGTGACATGTCAGGAGATTGTTGACATGATTGCAGAAGCAACAGCAATCAGGGGCGAAAAAACGATTGTTCGAAAACTGATTGGAGCAGAAGTTCTTGGCATCACCGCATGTCCATGTGCCCAGGAGATTATGCGGGATAAAGCAATCAATGAACTGAAAAAACTTGGAATCTCAAAAGAAATAATAAAAGAAATCTTGGAAAAGATTCCAATGGCAACACACAACCAGCGCGGTCGCGGCACAATAACAATAGAAGTGCACGATGGGGTTAATGTGCCACTTGACAAGATCATACACATCATAGAAGATTCGATGAGCGCAACAGTATATGAATTCTTGAAAAGGAGGGATGAAGCTGCCCTTGTTGAACAGGCGCACCGCAATCCAAAATTCGTAGAAGATTGTGTGCGTACCATGGCTCAAAAAATAGTGAAAGAATTCAAACAACTGCCAGACGATACCATTGTAACGATCAAACAGATCAACGAAGAAAGCATTCATAGACACAATGCTTTTGCAGAGCGAACGGCTACCATAAAGGAACTGCGAGACGAGCTTTGGAATGAGGGCTGAAACTATAACTGCCTAAACTGATTTTTCTTCTTTTGTTTTACTTATCACTTTAATCTCTTGAATCATTGTTAGTGGATAGTTGCCGGTTTCGTCTTTCTCTGCTGATTTTACCATATCCCAGATCGTTAAGAGAGCAGCAGAAACACCTGTCAAAGCATCCATTTCAACACCTGTTTTACCATCTGATTTTACAGTCACCTCAACAGTTATGGTTGTGCTTGACACATCAAAACTTATATCAATGGCGTCGATGGAAACTTGATGACACATGGGTATTAGTTCCGGTGTTTTTTTTACTGCTAAAATGGCTGCAATTCGTGCTGTTGCAAGCACATTCCCTTTTGTTACCTGCTGGTTTCTTATTGCATCAATTGTCATTGGGCGAAGTTTAATATCCCCTCTTGCAGAAGCAATTCTTATTGAGTCGTTCTTTCCACTTATATCAACCATCTGTGCGTGGTCGTCTTTGATATGAGAAAACATGTCCATACATAACCTCAAATTTTGTTTATTGATAGATGCATCGTAAAGTATAAACTTTTCTATGACACATTTATTAGTATTATGACAAACAACGCAGTGGTATTATTATCCTCCGGAATGGACTCAGTGGTTGCTTTTAAAAAAGCTTTTGATGAGTTTGATGAGCTTTTGTGTCTTACTTTCGATTATGGGCAAAGGGCTTGCAGGCATGAACTTAAATATTCGGCAAAAATAGCAGCACATTATGGTGTTTCTCAACAGGTCATTAAACTGCCATGGCTCTCAGAGTTTGACAGTGCGCTTACTGCTACTAACATGGATGTTCCAACAATTAACAGTGCAGATGAACTTGATAGTAGTTCTATTATTTTTAAAACAGCCGAAGCGGTGTGGGTGCCTGCCCGAAATATGGTATTTTTATCTATTGCTGCGTCCTTTGCAGAAAACTATGGCTATGGAACAATAGTCACTGGTTTTGATTGCGAGGAGGCTTTCACATTTCCTGATAATTCAACAAGATTTGTTGAGCTGTTTAATAAGGTACTTGAATACGGCACATTGAACCATCCTGTCGTGTACGCACCACTGCAATCATTAAGTAAAGTCGGGATCGTGAAGCTCGGCATGAGTATCGATGCACCTTTCCAGTGGTCATGGTCATGCTACAATGAAAAAGCTCTGCCCTGTGGGGTGTGTGAATCCTGTATGCGTCGCAAGCGTGCCTTTGATGAGGCTGGTTTTCCCGATCCGTTTACAACTCTGCAGGATTGAGAGTAACAATTCAAATCTCGTGGCTTTATGCGGATTTCCACACGATGTTGAACTGTATCAGTTTTCCTCTATTTGCAATATCTTCATTAAAGGATACTCAAGTTTGCTGTCATAAGACAATCTCACTGTCGCTGTGCTGCATCCAACACGCGTTATAAGAGTTACATCCAGCATGCGTCCCTCGATTTCACAGTATCCAAATTCATTTAAACAAGCGTTTATGATGTCGCGGTCTATTTTCACAGTTATATTTATCACATAAGGTTGAAGAGCAATACTTTCTTCTATGGCTTTTTCCATAGAATCAACACTTGCGGGACTGATTGGGGCACCTGTGAATTGATGGTACAATGCTCCAAGCTTAATCCCTGCTTCAAATACTGCCTGTTCACCTGACGATATAATTCTATGTTTCATAATAATGCATTTTTATATTCGCTTGATTATTCATCTTCCTTAAATTTTACGAGAGAGCACATTTAAGGTGCCTGCCAGAATATTGTGTGGTCAACATCCTTGACACCGAAAGGTATGGATCAAAACAGGAAATTTGCCCGCGAAGCCGGACAGAAGAAAAAAGAGGAGGTGCCTTTCCAGTTATCTGCACTTCCCCGTGGTGATAAAACACTCGGATTTTTAGATAGCGCTCGTGCATACACCCGGCTGCCACGCCGAAGAGTCCACGTCTCTGTGACTGGCCATATCTCTACGATTTTAACTTACATCATCGGCAAAAACTTCGTAATCTCATAAGGCGTAACCTGTATCCGGTAATCATCCCATTCCTGTTTCTTAAGCGAGATGAACCGCTCGAAGGTGTGGTCTCCAAGAGCCCGTCGCACGAGATTGCTCTTCTCGGTTTCAGCGATTGCATCGCCAAGATTTTGCGGAAGCGTTTCGACACCCAGACTCTCTCTCTCAGATCCTGTCATCGTGTAGATGTTTCGTTCCAGTGGGTCTGGCAATTCGTATCCATTTTCAACACCTTCGAGTCCTGCCGCAAGCATCACAGAGAATGTGAGATATGGATTGCAGATCGGATCCGCCGCGCGGTATTCCATCCGTGTTGCAAGTTCCTTTCCTGGCTGGTACATCGGAACCCTTATGAGTGCCGATCTATTCCGCCGTGCCCATGCGATATACACAGGCGCCTCAAATCCAGGCACGAGCCGCTTGTATGAGTTTACGCTCTGGGCAAAGACCGAACAGATCTCTCTTGAATGGCGGAGCAGTCCTGCGATATAACCCTTTGCAAGATCAGAGAGCGTGTACTCATCATCTGCGTCAAAGAATGCATTGTGATCACCTGCAAAAAGCGACTGGTGGATGTGCATGCCTGACCCGTTCTCTCCGAAGATTGGTTTTGGCATAAATGTTGCATAGACGCCGAATTTCTGGGCGATCTCTTTTACGACAAGCCGATACGTCATCACATTGTCTGCCATGGCAAGAGCATCGGTATATCTGAGATCAATCTCGTGCTGGCTCGGTGCAACCTCGTGATGGCTATATTCTACACGGACTCCCATCTTCTCAAGCGCAAACACGGTCTCTCTACGGTAATCGGTTGCAAGGTCAAGCGGTGTTAGATCAAAGTACCCGCCCTTATCAAGGACTTCCGGTGATTCCGAGCTTCTGAAGTAGAAGTACTCAAGCTCGGGTCCGGTAAACATCGAAAGCCCCATCTTCTTTGCCCGCTCAAGATTTCTCTTGAGGACGTATCTTGGATCGCCTTCGTACGGTTTCCTGTCCGGGGTCAGTACATTCACAAACATTCTCGCGGTTGCATCCTCCTGTGGTCTCCACGGGAGCACCTGGAAGGTTGAGGTGTCTGGCATTGCAACCATATCGCTCTCCTCGATGTCCTGGTAGCCGGCAATCGATGAGCCGTCAAAACCCATTCCATTCTCGAGCGCGCCTTCGAGTTCCTCTTTCGTGATTGCAAAACTCTTGAGCACACCCATAATATCTGTGAACCACAGTCTGATGAACTTTACATTTCTTTCCTCGACTGCAGACATTACATCATCTTTTGTCGTCGTCATGTTATCACCTGTTAGTTATTAAGTAGTCACTATCCTTTTACCGTATCTTTGTGTATAACTGTTACGGTCAAACTAATATGCATACAGATTCCCATAAGGTCTGCTCGATACCGGAAGGAGTTTAACAAAAGGCTTGCTCATAACCTCCTCCAAATCAAACCCAAAGTGCTCGCAGAACTCAGCCAGATGCTTCTTTAGAATCTTCAGATCTTTCTCATCCAGTTCAAGCACACTCACCTCTTTACCGAGCATGTTCTCATCCACCCCACCGCGAATGTAGACTACACCGCCGTGCATGCCTGTTCCAAGATAATCGCCAGTAATTGGCATATCTCCCTCTTTTTCAAGACCAAGTAAAACCAGAATTCCACCAGCCATGTATTCGGCACAGAAATCACAAGCAACACCACCTGCTATGATCACAGGCACCTTTTTCTTGTATTCTTTCATGTGAATACCGGTTCTGTATCCAACATTTCCTTTGATATATATCTTTCCGCCGCGCATACCATATCCTATAACATCACCAGCATCTCCATGCACGATGATTTCGCCTGCATTCATGGTATTTGCAATACCGTCCTGGGCATTGGCATTAACAGTGATTAGAGGGCCATTCATAAACATCGCAAGATCGTTTCCTGGCACACCATTGATGGTAATCTTAATTTTCTTATTGATTCCGCTGCCAATGTATCGCTGACCGTTTACATGATCAAGTATGAACTCGCTCTCACCAGATTCTGCTGCATCACGAATAATCTTGTTCAGTTTTCGATAGTACATGCCACTGCAGTCAATCTTCATTGTCCGACCCCTGCTGGTTTGACTCCAAGAATTTTAAGTGTCATTTCATCCAATCCTATGCCGCGAAGTCGTTCACGACTGCCGCGCAGTGATTCAATGGAGTTCACACCGAGAGAGCCGAGAATCTCCTTTAGTTCAAGGTCCCATGCCCTCAACAGATTCGAAAGCCGCTCTGAAGCAACCAGTGGGTCCAGCCTCCTGACAAGCTCTGGCTTCTGGGTAGCAATTCCCCACGCACAGTTTCCTGTGTAGCACTTCTGGCAGACACGACAACCCATTGCTACAAGAGCGGCAGTCCCGATAACAACCGCATCTGCACCGAGAGCAATTGCCTTCGCCATATCAGCGCTTGTTCGAATACCTCCGGCACAGAGAATTGAAGCATTGTTTCTGATGCCTTCATCGCGAAGCCTCTGATCGACCGCTGCTAATGCAACTTCGATTGGAATTCCCACGTTATCCCTGATTACCATGGGTGCAGCCCCGGTACCGCCGCGGAATCCATCTATCGTGACAATATCCGCACCTGCACGAACAATTCCACTTGCAATCGCAGCCACATTGTGCACTGCTGAAATCTTGACAGAAACCGGCTTTGTGTAATCAGTAGTTTCTTTGATTGCGTAGATTAACTGGGAAAGGTCTTCGATTGAATAGATATCATGATGCGGTGCTGGTGAGATGGCATCTGTCCCAACTGGAATCATCCTTGTTTTTGATATTTCTTCTCCTACCTTCTCACCTGGCAGATGCCCTCCTATACCTGGTTTTGCACCCTGTCCGATCTTGATTTCGACCATTACGCACGTATTTAAGTACTCACTGTGCACGCCAAACCTTCCTGATGCTACCTGGACGATGATGTTGTCTGCATAAGAGTACAGGTCTTTGTGAAGTCCTCCCTCGCCTGTATTCATAAGCGTACCTGACTGTTTGGCAGCCATCACAAGTGCTTTGTGAGCGTTCAAACTGATCGCACCATACGACATTGCTGCAAACACGACCGGAATATCCAGTTTGATCTGGGGTCCAAGTTCAGTTGCAAGTTCTATCTCGTCATTTTCATCCGCTGAAAACTCCAGACGTTCGGGCTTTCTACCAATAAAAGTCCTCAGTTCCATTGGTTCACGGAGCGGGTCGATGGATGGGTTGGTAACCTGACATGCATCGATTAACAGGTGATCCCAGAGGATCTGGTACGCTCTTGGGTTTCCCATTCCTGAAAGGATCATGCCACCGGTTTCTGCCTGCTTTAAAATGTTCTGCCGAATTTCTGGCGTCCAATTTGCATTCTCCTTATAGGATAATTCATTCTTAGTAATCGTTATCGCAGATTCAGGACAGAATGTAACGCACCGCTGGCATGCCACACATTTTTTGTGATCAGGTATTACCCTGTCCTTGAATTGCATGCATCCGAAACTACAGTTCATGACGCATCGCTTGCATCGCTTGCACTGCTCGTAGTCAATCTTTACGATGAACTCTGGTGGAATCTCAGAAATCATTTTATATCACCTGCACAACTTCGTTGTGCAGAGGGTAACCTAACAACTGCACAACTTCGTTGTGCAGAACCACACACTCCGCGTGTGAAAATAACTCTTGACTGCGAAGCAATCGAGTGCAGAAAATAACTCTTGATTACGAAGTAATCAAGCTGCGAAGCAATCGAGTGCAGAAAATAACTCTTGATTACGAAGTAATCAAGCTGCGAAGCAATCGAGTGCAGAAAATAACTCTTGATTACGAAGTAATCAAGCTGCGAAGCAATCGAGTGCAGAAAATAACTCTTGATTACGAAGTAATCAAGCTGCGAAGCAATCGAGTGCAGAAAATAACTCTTGATTACGAAGTAATCAAGCTGCGAAGCAATCGAGTGCAGAAAATAACTCTTGATTACGAAGTAATCAAGCTGCGAAGTAATCGAGTCTGGTGGAATCTCAGAAATCATTTTATATCACCTCTTCACTTAATTTGCCAATCACTGCTGTTCCGGCTTTTGGACTCCAGACCCGATCAAGGTCAGGTGCAATCTCTCTGATGGCTGCTTCCTCTGATGCCATGTACAACATATCATCTGCCCTTGCACAGGTCATTGGTCTTAGTTTGATACGATCATTAAACCCGATCATGCCGCGACTGTGACCAAGAATGACACTAAACGGACCATTCAGGAGTGCCCCGCTATAGACCTGCCTGATAGCAGTTGCGATTCTCTTTTCTCTCTCTGGCATTCTATCAATATCTTTCCAGAAGGGTGGTGCGAGTGCTTTTATAGCCATCTCCATTGAAAGCTTATGCTTTCTAACAAGCAAGTCAAACAGGTATGCTATGACCTCGGTATCGGTCCGAAGTTCTAACTTATAGCCGTGAGGTTCAAGGTATCGTTTGTTGATTCCATAAGATGATATCTCCCCGTTATGAACAATTGACCAATCAAGAAGGCAAAATGGATGTGCTCCTCCCCACCACCCAGGTGTGTTTGTCGGAAACCTGCCGTGTGCAGTCCAGATGTATGCCTTATACTCATCCAGTTTATAGAATACTCCAATATCTTCAGGGTATCCCACGCCTTTAAATGCCCCCATGTTCTTACCGGATGACGCAACAAAAGCACCGTCTATTCTGGAGTTAACCTCCATAACGTTCTTGACAATATATTCATTCTCTGAAACAAAACTCGTTTTGCTTTTCGGTACATCCATAAAATACCGCCACAGGATCGGGGGATTTGTGATTGGATGTCCCCCGTATTCCCCATATCTTCCTGAAGTCTCTTCCTCAAATGCTCCGCCAGCACGGGTTGGCATCTCTTCGTCGAGTACAATGTCAAATCTATCCTTAAAATATTCTTCACATGCTTCCTTTGCTTCTATATGGTCAAACATCATGTGAAAAGCGAACTGTTCAGCATGTCTTGGATATATCCCATAAGCAGCAAAACCACCTCCAAGACCGTTTCCACGATCGTGCATAAGAGCGATCGATTTGATGACACTATTTCCATCAAACCTTCTTCCTGACTCATTAATCATGCCGGATATGGAACACCCGGACGGAATGTAACAATTATCTTTCATCTTACTTATTTACCCCTTGATTCGTTATTTTATTTATTTACCTCTTGATTTGATTGTGTCAATCAATTTCTTTAGCTCATCGGCACCACTTTGTGGAGGTTTAGACAGTTTCAATCTCTTGCGTACTGTTGTCGGCTCACCCAACTTCCCGGTATCCAGAAACATCTTGAGGCTGCCCTTGAACCCATCCGGGGCTATACCGCGCTCGCCCGCGAGACTTTTTAGACGGTCAAAGACCTTGATCATGCCAAACTTCTGCGGGCAAAGTTCGTAGCACGTGTAGCAGTTTGTGCAGTACCAGATCTCGTGTGATTCCACAACCTCATTTAATCTGCCGCGTATAATCTTACCGATGATCTGGTTTGGTTCAAACTGTGGAATTGGTTTTGTAACCGGGCAGTCGTCAACACATGCAGCACATTCATAACAGCGTCTTAGATCTGCCAGATCGAAATATTGCCTTGCATTTTTGAGATTTTCTGAGCATTCATGCCATTTTTCGATGAATGATTCTGTTTCAACCCTGTGCAGGTTCATACCCAGTTCAGAAGGTTCAAATCCGAAAGCGAGCCCTATAAGTTCTGTAAGGCATAGTATCGGCATGTGTAACCGCTCACCGCTTTTTTCAAGGAGATATTGCTTGGAATCAAACTGGCTAAAACAGGCAGGACATGTCATTGTCATGGCATCTGCCATTTCCTGAACTTCAAGAATCTTCTGGCGAGCAAGAACGATCGCATTCGACGAGTCGTCTGTATTATTCAGGTCGTTTCCACAGCAGAGCATCTTTGTTGAATAGTCTATACTATTGGCAGATAGTGCTTCGACTATCAGGTCAAACTTTGTAGGATGATTCGGATTATCGAAATGTATGGCAGAACTCGGACGGATCATGTGGCATCCGTAGTGAACTGCAATGTTCATGCCATCAAACGGTTTTACTACGTGTTTTTTGATTTTGTCAATTCCTATATCGTCATACAACACTTCAACGAGATGTTTGACGTGTATCGTTCCTTTATATTCAAGTCCCGCTTCTGCAAGTATCTCATTTACCTCATCTCTTAATTGAGCATTCATATTAAGTTCTGATGCCGCTGATTTTAATGTGCTGTAACAGCCATTGCACGGTGTCACAAGATCCATGCCCATATTTTCTACCAGGGAGAGGTTTCTTGCTGCTGTAACGTACCAGGTAAATTCGTCTGCAAGCTTGATTAATTTTGTGGGGCAGCAGGTGACGCCATCAATTTCATGGAGGCTAACACCTATTCGGTCTAAAACAAGTTTGGTTGATTTTTCCATGAATGGAAAACGTGCCTGGATGGTACAACCCCAGAAGACTGCGTAATCAGTCATTTGAAACTGCGCTCCTGTTTGTGCTTTTGCACTGTACCTGATGGTTTATTGATCTTTAATTTTCCAAACTGATGACTGCCGGGATTTAGCATAAGGTAGCCATCTAACCACTTTTCAATATATAAATTTAATCTGTAGCAGGTGGTGTCGTTGAGATGTCATCAAATTACCTCGGAAATTCGTACTTGCCAGAATACTATGTGGTCAACATACTGGCACAAAACGGCATGGATCAAAGCCAGGGAATTTAACCGCGGAGCACACAAAGGACGCAAAAGAGGAAGTGCTCTTTAGTTCTCCGCGATCTCTGCGGTGAGAGAAGTTATCTCACGATTGCACAAAACGACCACAACTTATTGAGCATGTTCGGAAATTTTTGCGTTTTTAATTTGACAGGTCTTTCTGTTCTGTTGAGGCTTTTTTTATGTAAATTATGTGTTGAGCCTTTTCACATAAGCACAACCAAGTCGATCGGTGTTGTGC
>CAJHIR010000007.1 GCA_905067535.1 Candidatus Argoarchaeum ethanivorans | reverse complement strand
GCAATCTGGATATCCCTGTGTGCGGTTTCAATCCTTGTTTTAGTGGATGTCGCCCTGTAACACTGCGAACTAAACCCATATTTCACCGAAATATCGCTTCTACAGGCTTAGTTTTTGAAGTTCAGATTCTTGTTACGTTTCTATCGAACCGCTTATAAACACAAGAATTCATACGCAGATGTTGCGGTAGCAACAGTCAACGCACTTCACTATGCTTTTTGTTTTCCCTGGATAAAAACTTTTCTGAATGAGAGTTTACCGGGCAATCTCACAGGAATTATGTCCCTGAGTTGGTATGAAAAACCTCAAAAACATTGGTGATGGCAACGATTCTGAAATGACTTCATATTCTACGTTTTCAGTTTTATCTCTCAAAAATACCGCTTTGCCACCCTCATCTCAAATTTAAATCTTGCATACTTTTTTGTCCGGCATTTCACTTTTCCTTTATTTTTATTCTTTACTAAACCTGATTTCGTAGGATTATGTTTTGCTTGAATTTTGTGCAAGGGGGGTGTGAGGGGCATAGGATTAGAACACCATTGTATGCTCGGGCTCTTTATCCATATCAAAACCATATTCGGTCGTGTATGGAATCCTACAGATTATATACTTCTCATACTTGCCTTCTTCAGGACGAAACATCTCATAGAATTTAGAATACCACCAGAAAGGTATCTTCACCTTATATTTTTCTATCTTTTTTGGCGCATCTTTTATTTGATCCCAATACCCATCAGGAATGACATCGATCGTCGGATAACTTTCGTCCCTCAGTTTGATTAGATTGCCACCCCCCTCCTCTTGTATCCCCCTAATTTCCCATGGGGTTTTACCAAAGAGGATACAATCCTCAAACACCCCCTCCAGATTCGTTTTTCTCAACTTAACATCAGTATATACAGCATTACACAAACTTTTAATCAATCGATACGATATTGGGGTGTTTCCTATCACTTTGTCCGTCTTTTCAACGAAATCTTCTATATCAACATTTTTTCCATCGAAATAATATGGCTTATGGTTCTCTGGTTCATATAGGTACATGATGTGTTCATTTTTATGCGTTCTACCCTTTCGGTTTAATCGCCCGCCTCTCTGTCCAATTGCATCTATTGGTGCAAGTTCTGTGTGCATAACATCACAGGATATGTCAACGCTAATTTCTATTGCTTGGGTCGATACGAGTATCCAGGGTCTTTTACCATCCAATTCCTGGATTGCAGCCTCTTTTTTCCATCGATCCTCAAATGTGAATTGTGAGTGGAGTAATAAAATATCAGAAACTTTAGTTTTAAGCCGCCTATACATATCTTTCGCCCTCTTAACAGTATTCAGGATAATTATTTGGTTTTTGTTACTATCATAAAGCTGTTCTATTCGATCGAGAGCATTAAATATGGAATGCTGCTCTCTTTGAATAATAAACGGTTCAAAATCCATGCCCTCCTGATCCTCTATAAGCTTATACTCAGTTTTACCCAATCTGTTAATAATAAACTCCAGAAGTGTTCCACTCATTGCAATATGTGGTATATGGAGCTCTTTCAGTATTTCAAAACAATCTAAGATATATCTCAGCGTGTAAGTCTCATAATAATGTATTTCATCAAATATAATGACACTGTTGAGAATATTACCCAATGCAAAATCAGATTGTTTGTACCCATGTACCAGCGAATAGATCAGATGGTCGATGGTTGTTACAATAACCGGTTTCGCAAAAACCTTTTCATCGTAAACAAGCGTTTTTATATCCTCATCTTCAGTCTCGCTCCATGTACCTTCGCCACCATGAATGAACCTACTCATTCCATGGTATATCCCAACATTTCCATCTCCAAAAATCTTTTTCAGCCGTTCATACATCGCATTAGATGTTATTTGGGTCGGTAAAGCAAATATTATCCGATTTTTCTTGTGGCTTTCAAGTATCCTCGAAGCAGCAAGTAAAGACGCTTCGGTTTTTCCCCTCCCGCATGGAGCCGATATAATGCCACAATAATCGATTTCCATAGCGTGTTTCTGGTATTCATAAGGTTCGTATTGATCCAACAAAAATCTTTCAGAAGATTTAAAAAGTTTTAAAGAGTAATTAATTCCATCCAATGCTTTTTGATCGATTACAGAGCCATGGATTGATTTTTGTCCCAATTTAGCCTTATCAAAATATCCACTCGCTTTCTGATCGCAATGTTTCAAAACTGCGAGAACCAGACAATATACAGCTTTTGTTCGTGTGTTTTTTTGGTAACCCCTTTTGAGACGTTCCAATTCATTTCTTTGAATTTTTCGTCTCATATTAAAGTGTGATAGGTACTCCCATTCACTATATATCGCCTTATTTTCCAGACTAAAAATATCTGAGAAGTGCTCTTCGTATATTAATTCACTTTTACCAATGTGTCTCTTTATTTCATATTTAATGTAAGTTACTTTATTTTTTAGTTTAGCATTCTCAAATATTTGATTATAAAGTTGACTATGATGAGACAGAATCGTTAGTTTTAAAAGGTTGTTCATCTCATCCTCTTGAAAGTCAGATTCAATAAATGGAAGCGCAAAGAACGCATGTGAGACAGAAGCGCATGGTTTCCCTGCTTTTATATTTTGTTGGAACTCCTCTGTAAGTTTGCCTATGTCGTGCAGGTAGACTGACAGAAATAAGAGGTTGTACAATGAATTACGCTCAAGCCCAAAGTTTTTAGAGAACTCTTTTAAAACTTCTCGATTTTTGATAAAATAATCTTTTAAGATTAACAAAGAATCGGTTATATGTCCTTCAAATGTCTGAAATATCCCATCATCTCTTTTCTTCGCAATCAATTCAGAAGGCGACATTTTCAGTGCCTATTTTAAAACATTTAATCATCTTCACGAGTTTTAGTCTTTCGTTTGGAAGAGGCGATGCCACAATGGCATCTTTTCTTGAATAATCTCTTTTCTTAGCATTTACCACATTGAAGGTGTAAGGAACTCTACCAAGAATTCTCTTTTTGTCCACTGGTTGCGTCTCTTCGTTTATCCTGACAATCGAATCGATTTCATTGCTTTCAATCTCAACCGTGTCGATTGGACCCTCGATATCAAAGATTATAACGAAGTCATCCGATCCACCAATATACAGCGGTCTTTTTGGATCCTCAAGCGCTTCTTTCAATTCGTTAAGTTTTTTAGGCTCCCCCAAAATATAAATAATACACGCAATAGGGGTTATGAATTCCTTAACGAAAGGAGCGCTCGTGTTCTGCGGAATTTGCATCCGTTCATAGAGCTCTTTCTCTTTTTCATCGAGAACATTAAGATCAAGGGCGTTGTCTTTTAGTTTCTTCATCAAATCTTTCCGCTTCTTGGAATCTGCAGGTGGTTTCAACTTCTTCATCAAAACCATATCTTGAAAACGCTCTGGAATATTCAGCGGTCTTAAACTTATCTTTAAATCTTCCAGTTCGGTGTTATAGTCGTCTCGTGCCATCCAGAGGTCTCCAAGTCCTAACGCATTCGCAAGAAGTCCTCGAACTGTCGTGTACGGTGGAAACGGATAAGAAAGGATTGTTATCGTTGAGTATGGCTTTCTGAAGTTGACCAAATACGGGGTCTCAAGTTTAAATTTCAGGCACTTCATTCTACTTAATTTCGCTAATAACCCTATCGATTGCTTCTGTTGGTGTCATGAGTTCGATATTGTGCTTTACAAGAACCTCTTTGATGTCGTCCTCGTTATCAAGCGTGCCAGACAAAAGCCCAGCATAGATTGTTTCATCCTTCAAAACCGTTAATATCTGACCCAATCGTTCAACATTTAATTTTCTACCACTTTCCAACTCAAGCGCCTTCTGTAATAGATGGTTATATCGATTCTGCAAAGCAATGAGTAGCAGGTTTGGTGTGAAGTCTGTCAGCACCCTCGCCTGTTTTGAATAATCTGATAGATTCTTAAGGGATTCCAGCGCAAGCTTGACGCGCCTTTTTGCAGTCTCGTCATCAGTCTTGCTATCGTTCTTCAAGTGACGACCGTTTTCACCACTTTCTATTATCTCCTCACCGCCAACCTTTACCAGATCGATCGAAAGTCCTGCTTTGTAGATGTTGATCCCAAGTTCTACATTTACAATATCTCCGGTGAGTTTTCCAACCTCTTCCTGTGGCTTCCGTCTTGTCAGGTAATCAATTGTTAGATTATCATTCAGTGGTAGAAGCCCCATGGCTGGAGACATTTTTATCGGCGAGACCCTTACCTGAGCGCCTTGCTCTTTCAAAGTCGTCATGAACCCGAAGAGATCGCACAAGACGCACTCATTGATCTTGCCGCACGTCTCTCCCTTATCGTTTGGGATACAATAATCCTTCGAGTCAGTCAGCCGTCTGATGCCTTCTTTCAGATAGTATCTCATAGCCTGACCGCTTACGTAGGGATAATCCACGCCGTCTTTCTTGTATTTCTTCAGATCCACCAGATTACTTCCGCCAATCCCAGAATTAAGATTCGTAAGATCGGTTTCAGCCAACCAAACTGCATTTACTGCTTTTTTATTCATTTTAATCACCTTTTGTCCTCGAATACTTTATCGCACCGAGATAAAAGGTTGCATATACCAGAACAATATCCTTAATCTCGTCATAGTTCTCTTTATGTTTATTAATTATATCCATCAGATCCGCCAGTGGTTTGGTATAAACCAACTCCTCGCTTTTCTTGCCTATACTTATTGCTCTCAAACAGATGTTTTTCAACTGTTTGATAAACTCTTCAGCAGTTCGTGTACGGTCAAGTTGGTAAAGGTCTGAGATATAATGATCTGCAACCTTACCAATCACCTGTCCACTATTTTTCATTGTGTCTATCTCATTTTGTTCAAATTGTACCATCTTTACACCTCCATGTGTAAATAAGATGATTTAAAGCATCTTTTGGTGTGCTTAACCTGCAGTTCTGTCTTATCTGAAATGCCTTTGAGAACGTCTTGAAATCATCCATAATAATGCCTTTCGACATCAAATATTGATTTTCTTTTGTTAATCTTTGAATAATCTCTCTTGATACACCCTTCTTTAACGGAGACGCAAACGAATGACTCACAAAGTCTGAATACGGCAGCAACTCTTCGAATATATTTTTAAATCGCTTGATGTGTGGGATGTGGATATCTTCGAGATAAGAATATTTAGTCTGATATTTTGCCTCCATGCCCTTTATCTTCAGTCGAATCCACCTGTCACATAAAATGGATTCGTATTGATCGATTTTATCCCACATTCGCTCCAAAAGTGATAATAACAGAGAGTACTCATCTTTTGTATATACCTCTCTTTTCTCGCCTTGCGCACTTTTGAAGATAGAAATTACGTTTGAATATGGTTTTGTGGTTAGTAATTCTCTTAATTCCTTCTTGAACGTGTGAAGTTCTCCGAGTTCTTCAATTTTTGGAAAGAGCAGATAATGTGTAAAATTTGCATGATCGCAAGCAAAGGGCATATCATCTAACCATTCAATAGACCCTAAAAAAGCACAAAGCGCACAACATTGGTAATCCGATTCCATCTTCCTAACGCCACACTGACTTTTCAGACTTCCCGTGACAACTGGATATGTGGTTTGTGAGACTTGAAAGAGTTTATTTGCAGTATTCCCACATAGATTGCAAACTTTTTTTCTGTTTGTATTTTCTTGAGATAATATGCCAGTTATCTCATTTATGATCTCTCTTCTTATTTCAATCGCTTTTTCACTATTTTTCTGCTTTTCGTTGAGTTTTAACGCAAGAAAAGATACGTATTTCCCCTTGTGCATCGTGGGCAGATATGCTCTATTCGTTTCTACAATTTGATCCGTCTTCTTTTCTTTTGTCTGGTATTTCAATTTGAAACCAACCAGTCGCTCAATCTCCTCTATCAACCGTTCCACTTTATCTTCATCCAGCGGCTCAAAAGAAATGCCACCATTCCACACAACATCAACATCCAATCGCTCCAATAAATACCCTAAAAACTCTACCGCATTATCAAACCACCAATCATGATACTGCTCAATTTGGATTATACAATCACTTCCAAGCATTTCTTTACACATCAGTCCCATATAAATCTACTGTCTGACATAACACATCCTACAGCCAACAGTACCGTGTAGAAACACCACGCAGCAACCATCAGTGTGCCAGATCCCCTCCCCAGTTCTGTCACTCACATACAACATTGAAACACATCCTGTGACATCACACGCAGACGTTGCGATAGCAGCAATCGACGCACTTCACCGTATCCTTCGTCCTTTCAGGATAAAAACCCTTCTCAATAATCTCCAGAATATCCATAATTATCTCAACAGCTTTATCAAAATCTTTCTTCTTAAGATCGATCTGCTTGACCAGATTATTACTGCGGGTATAGCATACAAATCCTCGATTCACCGGAACACCATAGTTCTCAGCGATCATCAACGCCTGAAGTGTCAGCTGGTACTTATGCGTCTTAAAAATCCGATCCTTGTACTCAGCAAACTTGTATTCAAGCGGAGCAGCCGTTCCATCACCGAGAAACAGAACCTCATCGACGATTCCCTTGATGTGATGTTTCTTTGCTGCGATAAAGACCTGTCTCTCCTTCTGCACGCAATCGATCTTCTTTCTAACGTAGTCGATGTTTGTGGTGCGCCTCATCTCATGGACATCACGCCCTTTGAGCACCTTGTACCGCATCTCCTCGTGCTGCGGGATTCCGAGGCAGTGCATGAAATAGATGAATCTCGGGCAGAAGAGAAATTCGAGCACATCAGAGATTGTGATTATGGTTTCGGATTCAGACACTGGCATTTGACCATACCTCAGAAGAACTTTGTAATGACCTCATCACTCACCAGATCCCTGTCAAAAGCCTGTCCGATCAGTTTAACCTTCTTAAACGACTTATCGTCCATCGGAAATACGTACACAGAATCAGTATCGAGATCAATGATTTCTTCACACTGTAGTGCAATGGAATCCCGCTCGTTCCCGTTCAGATCTCCGAGAAATACACTCTTCTGCACCCGGTACAGACCGTAATCGAGACAGAACCTGCTCACTTTGTTTCTGATTTTATCCTCCGATATATCGTAGATCACCCAGACCAGCATCTGTGTTCCTTTACCCTCCTTTTATCAGACCATTGGCAATCCTGTGGCACTCATACTGGATCGTGTTTCCTGTCCTGATATTCCTGCCGTGATACGGCATCTTCTTCTCGAACGTCTCGTTGATCTCCTGGATCAGTACGGCTTTTCCCTCCCTGTTCAGCACAAAACCACCAGGAACGGCATCAAAAAACTCGTCCTTCACTTTCTTCTTTGAAAAGAGATGCACAACCGTCCGATCAACGTGTGTACGGAACGGTTCGATCAGATCAAAGACGAACGACTTCTTGTTGTAGTTGTCGGTGTGGGTGATTCCGGCATAAGGGTCGAGACCCGCGATGATGCATGCCTTCTCGACCTTCGAGTAGAGGACACCGTATCCGTAGTTTAAAAGGCAGTTAAACCCGTCTTCCGCAGGATTTCTACTTCTCCCGCTGAAACTCCACTTTTCCGGCATGATGAGTGACAGAGCTTTAAAATACTCCCGCGAGCACATTCCTTCGAGCCCCATCAGTCGACCTCTCTTATATTCCATGACCCCTTTCATCGCTGCAAGTTCGCTCTCCAATCCGACCATGCTTTCTATGTGAGACTCAATCTGTTCCTTCGTATCCGGGCGGTTCTTCTTGAGATCCTTCAAAAGAATAATCTGGTTATCGATTTTTATCTCCACCCATTTCTTCGCCATATTAAACCCTATGGTCGTGTTTGCAATCTCAAGCTGCCGCCTTCGAATCAGGGTCGTGCTTCCAAGTTTGCTGTGCCAGACTCTGCCGAACGGGTAGCCGTTGTGATCAAGAAATACGATATCGATGTTGTTATCGACTGCAAATTTTATGGCATCGGTCGTGATCGTTGCTGCGGTTGTGATCAGGATGGAATCGACTTTGTTTGCCGAGACTTCAAATGCCTTATCGTCAGTCTTCACAAGGAAGCAGTTCTTGCTCTTCTTGAGGTACGATCCGCGGGTGTTTAATACGAGTTGCATGGTCATGGTTAGTTTGAAACGATGGCTATCCTATCACCCGGTCAAGTGTTTCCAGATCTGATTTCAGATCGTCTGTGGTGTAATTGACCGAGATTCCACTTGTGCTCAACAGATGCAGCATCTCCGGTTTCGAGAGTCCCATAATCTCACCTGCCTTGCCAAGTGAGATTGCGCCATTTTTGTACAGGTACAGTGCGATAATCTCTTTTATCGTGCTGACCGTCTCGGATTCGGATTTGTTCAATGTGATTTCCAGCGGTTTCAGAAATGTTACGTGCAATTCGTTCATTGGTGCCACCGATTGGCTTGATTTTTATATATCAGTTTTGATAATCTTTAGTGTGTATTTTATCTAGATTTATATCTTCACCATACAGTATCACAGTTTTGGAAATGCTGCCGTCTCTGACAACTTATCAGGTGAAACAATCCTCGCATACTCAACAACTATTCCGAATAACTCCTCTGCGACATTCTTTTCAACGGGAGCTAATCCATGCGCCAGTATCGAACGGTTTCTACTCTGCAGAAGATTTTGGAGGTGTCCGTCCCCATTAAATTTCAGACCCAACTCATCATTCAAATCACATAGAAGCGCATAACTTCTGGATAAACCCAATTTTATTACCCCATTCACTACATCCTCACCCTTCTGCCCATCACAATATTTATTTACGACTTCACCGCCCAACTTTTCCTTTAACATGTCCAGCCGTATCGCAAATACCATATTGTCCTTGAACAGTTCTTCTTCGATGAGTTTCATATCCACCAATCTCGCCTGTGCAATCAGTTCGATCGTCCGGTACAATCTCGCAACGGCATCGTCATATTTCTCCTCCTCAATCCTGCGAGTGATATTGTTTATAAGATCGACTATAAAAAACTTTAGATCCTTGTTGTGCACAAGTTTTCCCAGAAACGCTTTGTTCTCTGAAACTCTGCCATCTTTGACATCCTTCAATGTCTCGAATGCTGCATTGTGATTGAACTTATCCCATCGATCATAAGCATCGATCATCTTTCCGTATGTTTCCCTATCTTCCAGTATGACGATCTCGTTTAGCGTCAATCTCGCTTCATTGAACCGATATGAGTTGAAAAGATCCTTCACTTTGTCAAACTGGAGTTTATCATAAATCGAATAGAGATTCTGTTCACGTTGATTTTCCGTCCCCGGAATCACAGCACCATTCTCACCGCGCTTCCCCGAAATAAGATTCAACTTCTTGCGATACAGAACAGAACATATCGCAGCACTCATCGTCATCGTCTTCGTTCCAGAAGTGTAGTCGATTAGTATCTCATAGTCATTATACTGTTCTATCTTCGTTCGTATCCTGTCAAAACACTCATCAAAATTGTCTACATCAGTAATTCTGACAAACTCATAACTTGTAAGTTCTTTTCCTCTTTCTTCGCGACATTGTCCATTTAATAAACGTATGGTTCCTTCGCTCTTGTCTGATCCAAAAAAGACTATTCTTTCAGGATTATAATGGATAACGGCTGACAGAATTCCATGAACCAGACTCTTTACGCTATCTTTAGTTCCTCTCCCAGTTCCAACCGTCATAAAGAGGGCTATTCCCATCTCAACCACCCTATAGGTTCACCATTGTCTGTAAATTCGATGCTCTTGGGATACGGCAGAGATAGACTGGTTCCGGTTATGCTGTCAAGATCCCTCCTGAATTTCCCAAGTCCGAACTTATTTACGATATTTTTAGCCAATTCCACATCCTCCTCCTCTATCAATTTGATCAGTGTCTGATACATTGTCCCGACGCCGAAGCCCACCCGAATGAGGTTACTGCTCCTGTTCAATCGTTCCAGCTCTTCCAGCCCTTCTGCAAATCGGTTGCCATTGTCCGCAGATGATGCCAGTTCAATCTCCTTTTTGATACACCAACTGTTGTAATCCCTGAGAACAGTCTTAAGGTGCTTCATCACTTCTTCATCGTGAAAATCGTCCTTCAGTCCAAGAATCTTCAATCGGTCCATCAATAAGGGATATTCATCAGTATTTTCAAGCGCAGTATATATCTGTGAACTCAGTGAGATCGTACCGCTAAACCTTCCACGCACGGCTTCTACGGTGGTGATATACCTCTTTGCTTCGAGGTTTCCACGCTTCAGTGAATACGTCTTCAAATTTACGGCGGACAGCCGTGCATCAACTGGCATAAAATCAGAGATATGTAAAAATTTCAGCAGATCGTACTTCGCATCAAAATTGGAGCGCATGCCTTTCTCGGTTAAAACAAATGGTTTCATGCCGAAGACCACCTCTATAAATCTGTTACCAAATCGCTTTTTATTCTTATCTTCATAATCTTCAAAGAGTGGTTTGACCGGCACCGGTCCTCCATCAGAGAACCGCTGGACATCCCCTCTGATCA
The DNA here is from genome assembly GCA_905067535.1 of Candidatus Argoarchaeum ethanivorans. The sequence continues at coordinate 10,012 of CAJHIR010000007.1, read as the reverse complement.
GATCAAGGAGATTTATATCAGTATAGCCAACTTTCCTGCCATTTTTGAGATAACAGACTGGCACTATCCAGTCGTTGGTTTTGAGATGCCAGTACAGCAGAGCACCCCTGATTGCCCCCTTTATGCTCGATCCCGGTATGTATACCCTATTAGCAGTTTTTATCTGTTCCCGCACATCCTTTGGCACCATCTTACATCCGAGAGAGTACACCGATACTTCATCCGGTTCAACATCGGTACGTTGCAAAAAGCCCCCGATTGAAAAACTTCCTCGCTCCAGTTGAGATGTTAAATTATCAATTTCACGCCCAGATAACATATCTATTAGTTTTCTCAGGGAGATTCTGTGAAGGGTGCCGTTTTTCACCACGAATTCCGCGCTGTTATACCTCATACCAGTCCCGATATGCACAGGAGTGACCGCCTCAAGTCCACAGATCACGGTTCCACCATCCTGACCGGAAATGCGATCCCATACTCGACAACATCCGGGTTCTTCCGCACATACGTCACCTTTCCACAAATCTTCTGATCATGGATCGGAAAGGTCGAACCCTCTTTGAATGCCCAGACACTCTTTTTCATGAAACCGTCACCACACCGTCCCCTGATCTTCATCAATTCGTACCAGCACCTCTTCTTATCAAAGGAATTAAAATCTTCAGGGGAATAAAGCGAAAGCGTCATGGAAGATCCCGCATCGTGCTCCGGTTCATTGATCAATTCACTATCAGTTACGATCGATAGTTTGAACTGCCCCATCCCACTTGAGATATTACCCCCAAATCCACGGTCTTCGATAAATCTGAGCGATGCCCCGACTTTTGATCTATATGAGTTATCGTAAAATTTTATCAGAAAAAACAATCCGGAATTTTCAAAATTAAGCCCGGTGGTGTAATAAAAGTTCTCTGATGAACCAGATAATCTGTTCAGAATATTATGTGGCGTATCCTGCTTTCTGATTGTAAAATCATCGCTGACATCTGAGCCAGTCAGAAATTTCTTTCTGAGCGTTTTTGTATCGCCATTTTTTAAATCTCTGATCAAGGAACTTTCATTGGTTTCTCCATTGATAAATCGGTTGAAAAGTGCCTGATCGAGATATTTTACCTTCTTATACTCTTTAAAGGTATCATAATACCCCTCGTAATCATCGAGCACCACTGGCTTCACGATTGGTTTTGGGAAAAAATGATACTTCTCTTTTATAGTCTCGCCACAGATAAAAGGAAATGCAGACGACAGGATGAACGGAGCAGATCCGCCCCTGAATTGCTCAAGCATCGAAGATAACTCGCCATCGCCATACAATTCGTTCATTCCAACGCATATCGCGCCAAATATCCTGTTCGATGGCAGATCAGTTGGAAATGGAGATAACGGGTCGAGATATACTGTATCCATAGTGCCTCAACCCGCGTTATTATTCAACCCATTCAACCACTTCAGCAGCCCCTGCGCCGTCCCTATTCCATCGGTACCATTCACAGTCGCCCAATCATCTCCGCTTATATAATCGCTCTTTGTCTTCTGTTTCAACTCGATATCCTTAAATCTCACCTTACCATACCCCCGCGATCCAGAAGCACCGATGTAGCTATCCTCAAGCAGATGCATCCCCTTAAAAACGAGTTTCAACCTTTCTGGAAAATCGTTTGTCTGATACGCCGAGTAGATCATCTCGAACTTAAACTCAGATCCGGCAGGCACGCGCTCGATGAATCTCGGGGTAGCAGCTGATGTGATCCTGTTGATCCAGTTCTCTCCTTTGATCTCTGTTCCATGCACCATATCTTCGCTCCGATCCCACCAGTCCTGTGTATCTTTCGTAGGATGTGCGTCTCTGACGATCAACCGTGTTGGACCTGATTTCACCGCTTCTGTCGCACCTCTGCCAAACACGATGCACAGATCACAATCAAGGTCATCACAGAAATGCAGGTTCCCGCTATCATCGAGGGCATACTCACCTTGCAACTCAATGAGCGACCGCATCTTGCCTTTGATAGATGATCCCGGGATTATTGGGAGATTGGTTCGCGGGTCCAGAATGACTGGGCTATCCGTCCCTCCAATTGCCATTGACTCCTTCATACCACCGATATGCATACCTGTATCACATACGAGTATGCCCCTGATCAAAATGTTCTTCCGGAATTGGATATCATCTGTCATTCAATCACCTCCATGGTATTTGTGATACGCAACAATCGCCTCTAAAAATCTAACAAACTTGGTATAATTCTCTTTTTTCTGTTCATTATTTCCCTTATCGACCTGTTTCATACACGCGTCCATCAATCTGAAAAATTGGTCTGGAATGAGCTTTCTTGCTTTTGCGTATGCCAGTTCCGGTCTCAGCATGTAGAAATCCGGTTGCACAGCGTCCCAGCCGTCTTCATTCAGCTTGCGCTCGATCGTCTTCACCCTATCGAAGATCTTCCTCAACTGAGTGGTTTTGAGAGGTTTATTGATATCCCTATCTACCGCCACCGACTCAGCATAGCCATTCTCCTCAGCGATTGTCTTCTCATCCAGTTCACCCATGTTCTGCAAATTGTCTATTTTTTTGATTATATCTCTTATTTCGGTCATATTACCTCCTTGTCCTCATACTGACCCATGATACTGGAATTCTGATCCAGTCCATAGATGGTTTGATCATCTCCTCAACCTCCCGCCGCTCATCCTTATCCCGGATGGTTCTTGCGAGTTGATACTTCAAATACGGCATGTAGCGCCTCCTGACGGTATGCCCGCTGCCCCTCACATTCTCGATATCCTCAAGGGATCCCAGATCTCCGAACGTGATCTGCCACATCTTCAAGAGAGAGTAGATGAACCCTTTTGATAATTCCTTCTCTTCCACCCTCCCCTCCAATTCTTTTGCGAGATTGAATATCGTTTCAAATCCTTTGATCTGATTTGTTCTCGATTCATCCCACCTGATACACTCATTAAAGAGAGCGATACTATTCTTGCACTCCCCATGTATGCTGTGCGACTTTGCAAGTTTCAGTTGTTCGTCTGCACGCATAACCGTTCTTGCAACCGGATAATGTGAATCGACGACAGCGATACCGCAGGAGATATTTATGTCAGGATTTTCGCATGTGAATCGCTTAAATTCTCTCCGGATGCCTGATGCAACCTCGATGATTGCATCATACGGTCCGATGATCAATAGATCGTCTCCACCCGAGTAGGTGATATACAATTTGTTAATCATCTTGTCTTTGCATTTATCGCATAGATTGCGGTCATCTGCTTCGTAGTATGTGTATCTCACCTCTCCTCCACTTTCTTTTAGCTCCACCGTTTTTGATTTCTTGCTGCACGATTCGCACAGATCATGGAATAGATAATGCTTCTTGCATATCTCATTCAACTGTCCTGCAAAGAAGAGTTCAAGCATCGAACTCATTGCATGAATCCTTGAAATTGATCTTTTATCACTTTCCAATCCGAACGCGAATATCCTTCCGAGATTATCAACATCTGCCTTCAAAACACCAAGTTTATCCACGCCTTTACTCATCTGACTGATGTACTCGAATGACAGAACGTTCCCTTTGTTGTCAAGTGGAACTGTATTAGCGATAAACCTGAAACCGAACTTCGTATCAGGATGCTTTTCAAGAAGATCGGCGTCCACAAAATTAGTATTATTTAATTTATATACAAAAATATCCTTGTGTTCTGTGAGTATATTATCCAGTTCACCATCATTCTTCACAAAATCATATCCGATTCCGAAGAGATTGAACTCTGATTCTACACCTCTCACGATGTAATTGGCTTTTGCAAGTTTTCCGCCGAGTTCTTCATGTTTCTTGCAGATGCCGCAGTACAATGAAGTGTTCGATTCTCCTTTCCATCTTTTCCAATTGCCATCCTCTTTAAACCACATATCGCCATCTCTGAAATCCCCACAAACGATGCAGTAATCCTTTATCCTTCTGTTCTCGCCATCTGCATCGAAATTCAGTGCAGAATCGATAAACTTCTGCTGCTTAACTGTATTTATCTTTGATGCCAGCTTGTTCCTTGTTTCAGAGAAGTTTCTTATGTCATCCGCGGAACACTCGATCCAATCGAGAGCCAGAGAGAGATTGCCATTATAATCACTCAGCAATTTGGAATTTACATCCTTTCTGATCTTCTCAAGCACCTCTGCACTCTCTTCTGTATTCGGCGCGAGAATTGTGAAATGCCCTCCGGTATTCCAGAGAAGATTGATCTCGGGAAGGTTCAGTTCATCGAGAATCTTCAAAGCAATTGCATCCATCATCAGCGTAAGCCAGAACGACCTCCCACGCAGTCTCTTTGACATACCTGCCCTTGCGCCCTCCGGAGATGCTATTTGAAAGATGAAACGCTGGATACCTGAAAGATCGCCCTCAATAAGCAGATATGCTCCCGCCTTATCCGATGGTCTGGAATTATTCTCTTTTCCCCATCGATATGAGCAGAGTGCAATTGCAGAGGTGGTCTTCAGATGGTCGAATAACGGTATGTCTGGTGTTGTTCTGTAGCCTGCTGATCTAACAAGTGAGGTATGCTTCCTGAGCAGGTAATAGATGTTGTTGAGGAATGCATTGGGCTGTTTACAGTATTTTCCAATGATCTTTGCGTCCTTCACGAACTCGTTCCAGTTATCAGAAGTTATATCAGTTATAGCACATACACCCTTCTCCGGAAGTGTGGTTGATGCCAGCGGTTCCGGCTTGTAAGAATATACGCCCTCACCATCAGATGCGCTTACCTCACCGAATATCGGAATTAATGGGCGATCCGCCTTCCCTTCGGCATCTACCTCTCGATCCATACCCGAAGATATATTGTCCGCATCAGATACGATCGCAAGACATCTCCCGATGTTTCCTTTCTTATGTCCACTTACTCTGAGGTAGGTTGGAAGATTTTTATCGTCGTGATGTCTCAAAACCAGCGTTGAAATCAGTTCGACATCGATTCCATCAGGAAAATCAATCGTATCAATGAATCGCCCTGCTAATTCCTGATGTTTCTCTTTCACCCCACATCTCTGCCAGAACTTCCCTATGTCGCGCAGAAGTGTGGCGAGTATAACCTCGCGCTCAACCATTGATAACTCATCAGTTTCGGTGTTCATAACCTTTACTCTCTCTTTTCTCTACAATCTATCCCATCTGGTGCGCTACCTCTTCATCTCCACAACCTCCCAAAAACCCATCGAAACCGACTTCCCAAGCCCAAGATAATCAGGAATCGTGAAATTCGCCATAAATTCACACTCAACCCCAAGCATACCTACACCCTTGACAGTACACCTCTTATGCCGCACCATCCCGATATCCAGCCGTATCTGCGAAGCCACTACGTAATCCAGCCCCTTTGCCATCGAGAGTATATTTCCGACAAGTGTCCTGCACCGTAGATTCCCCCTTCCAGATCGATCCGACTTCAGATACCGCTCAATCGTTCTTCTGATTTCCGAGTTCACTCAATGTATGAGATATTCGGAACCACCGGGCATATAGAAAATTATATGTAGTTTCAAACGATGTGACTAAAGAGGAAATATGGATGAACTTGATCAAAGCCAGAGTTGTGGATAACACACATTTAGAGATCGAAAAGGAGATCGGAATACCTGAAAAAGACGTGCTCATAAAGATCATAGGATGTGGTGTGGTAGAATCTGCTGAAGGTGCATGGGGGTATGACGTAAATAGTAAAGACTTTGTTGAAGATCTGAGAAAATCAAAAAGATTGGATTGGATATGAATCTTTTTATAGACACTTCCATTTTCGTTGACGTCCTCAGAAAAGAGACCGTTGAGTCATCAAAACTTCTTTTCGACAGCATTCTCGAAGACGATGATGGTTTTACATCATCGATTACTGTAGCTGAACTTAGTGTGGGTGCACACCTATCATCAAGGTCAGATTCAATCGAAAAAACGATGGAGCTTTTATCACTCATTTCTGTTATAAATCTGAATTATAAAATTGCATTTCATGGTGGAAAGATATATTCTGAACTTATCAGAATAGGTTTGGAGATTGAACTAAATGACTGCTTGATCGCTGCAACTGGTTTGTCTGTTGGAATCGCCGAGATTGTAACAAGGAACATTGATCATTTTGAAAGAATCGATGGGATACATGCTGCCACACCAGAATATCTTGGATTCGGATGAATACAATGGTTTCAACCCCTGTTTTGCTGGATGTGCCATGCAACTCACATCGATGGATTCGCATCTGACATTTATACATCAATACAGCGCTTTCGCGTCTCTCATTCCCACAACCGCCCCAAATCCCCTTGACACCGACTTCCCGAGACCAAGATAGTCTGGAATCGCAAAATTCACCATAAATTCACACTCAACCCCGAGCATATTCACGCCCTTGACAATATACCTCTTATGCTGCACCTTCTCGATATCCAGCAGTATCTGCGAAGCCACTACGTAATCCAGCCCCTTCGCCATCGAGAGTATATTTCCGGTGAGAGTCCGCCTGAGCTGATCCCGCTGCTCTATCCAATCAGACTTCATATATCGCTCGTAATTCTTCTGGTTCAGTGCAAGCCAGGGCGTTACGAACCGATAGCTCATAATATTATCAATGATGCCAAAATCCTCTTTTCGTAGGGTAACACATCTCTCAACGATCTCGTAGGTATTATCTCCAAGTTTTATCTGATCATACTGGTCATAAATCTCTTTTAACACCTCTGCACCATCGTTTATCCCGATAACCATCGGAGTGCCATCAATAATCTTATACTGGACCTTTGGGTATCGGTAGATCAGTTTGCCAGCGTCCACGTGCTGGTGCAGGAGTTCGTATTCTGTAAACCTGGTTGCGAAGAAGCCTCTAAGCTTCGATGCAGACTGGATGATCGGGCGGGTAGATATAAAAGTTAGGGTGAGGGTTGTGAGAGTCATGACATTTCCTGCGATGATAGCTGTAGCGGGGTATTAGACGTCCAAAACTTCGATTGGCACCGGAACCTCTTTAACTATCAGCACATCCGACTTCCAAAAAACCGATAGCCGCCCCATTGTGCATAAATAACATGAACATCTGACAGAAGGAAAAGAGAGAAATTAACAATATTACCCGGTTATTCCTCTTTTCAGTTTTCGTGTTAGTGTTTCTATCTCTTCTACGGCTTTATTAATGTCATCTGTGTTTCTTGCTATCATATCAACAATAGCTGAGCCAACAATTATTCCATCTGCTCCAGCGTTTATGATTTCTTTTGCCTGTTGTGGGTTTGATATGCCAAACCCTACTGCTTTTGGAATATCAGTATGTACCCGCTGGATCAGGGATTTTGTGCGATCTTCGAGGTCATCTCTTGCACCAGTAACTCCAAGTCTTGCCACGAGGTAAATAAATCCACTGGAGCTTTGTATGATGCGCTCTATTCGTTCTGGCGTTGTTGTTGGTGCTATAAAGTGTATGAGATCGAGGTTGTATTTTTTGCAGGCTTCACCCAGTTCATCTGCTTCCTCTGGAGGAAGGTCTGGTACGATGATTCCCGCTATGCCATGATTCCTGCAGTCCTTCGCAAAGGTCATAGTGCCGCGGTGGAAGATTAAGTTGTAATAGGTCATCACCGCATAAGGTACTGTCTGGGGCAGTGTTTTTACGAGATCAAAGAACAGATCTGGATTCATGCCTGCCTGTAGTGATCGCTGTGATGCTGCCTGGATAGTGGGGCCATCTGCTATCGGATCTGAAAATGGAAGTCCAAGTTCAACAAGATCTGCGCCTGCGCGTATGAGAGCATGCACTATCTTGGTTGTGGCATCTGGCGTTGGATCTCCTGCACAGATGTAGGCGATGAGAGCTTTGTCGCGCTTAAAGGCATCAGCAATGTGTTTCATATTCGTGTGTCCATTACAGTATTCAAGTCTTTATCGCCTCTTCCGGAGACATTTATGATTACAAGGTCCCCGAGGTCATCTGCTTTTTTCAGGTATGCAACCGCATGCGATGATTCAAGAGCAGGTATAATGCCCTCCAACTGTGATAATTCATGAAAAGCTTCAAGTGCCTCAAAATCCTGAATATTGTCTGCTATCACGCGACCACAATCAACAAGACGTGAGAGTTCCGGGCCAACTCCTGCATAGTCAAGCCCTGGGGCTATGGAACTGGATTCAAGTATCTGTCCATATTTATCCTGCAGTATCTTTGTCCTGGCACCATGAAGGACGCCGTCTTCACCAACGCAGAGCGATGCTGAATGCAGTGCAGCAGTCTTCGTGGTTTTAAGCCCGCTTCCACCTGCTTCAATTGCATATAGTTCCACATCCTCGTTTAAGAATGGATGGAATATGCCCATTGCATTGCTGCCGCCACCGGTGCATGCGATGATACTGTCTGGCAGTCTCCCCTCCTTTTCAAGTATCTGTGCTTTTGCTTCGTTTCCTATGATTTTCTGGAAGTCATGCACCATAGCAGGATAAGGATGCGGCCCAACGATTGATCCAAGAACATAGAATGTGGTTTCTACATTTGTTGCCCAGTCGCGCATTGCCTCGTTGATGGCGTCTTTTAACGTCTGGCTTCCACTTGTTACGGTGTGCACCTTAGCTCCCAAAAGCTTCATACGGTACACGTTCATCTCCTGTCGTTTGATGTCTTTAGCTCCCATATATATTTCTGATGGTATTCCAATGCTTGAAGCAGCCATTGCTGCTGCTGTGCCATGCTGTCCTGCACCAGTCTCTGCAATAATTCTTTTTTTGCCCATGTATTTTGCAAGCAGTGTCTGACCAATCGTGTTGTTGAGCTTGTGAGCTCCCCCGTGAACAAGGTCTTCTCGTTTCAGGTAAACGGTTATTCCGTATTCTTTGCTCAATCTGCGTGCATGATAGAGTGGGGTTGGTCTTCCTGCAAAGTTTGACCGATAGTCGTGTAGTTCTGCTACAAACTGGGGATCTTCTTTGTATTTCTTATAGCTCTCTTCAAGTTCATAGAGTGCTGGCATGAGCACTTCTGGCACAAACTGTCCACCATACTTTCCAAATTTACTTTTTTTATTATTTTCCATTGTAAGCTCCTTCTATGCACGAGTTTGTAAGTATTCGTGTATGCGTCCCCGTGCACACGGTGTGCGGTTTTTCATCCTACTCTCCTGCATGCACGAGTTTGTAAGTATTCGTGTATGCGTCCCCCTCCATTATAGCACTTCCTACTAAAATGGCGTCAGCACCACTCTCTATCATTTGAAGTGCATCTTCCGGCGTGCGTACACCACTTTCTGCTATTATTATTGCATCGGCACGTTCTTTCCGTATCATCGGTGCAATCTGTTTTACAGCCCCAAGGTCAATCTCAAAAGTGTTAAGGTTTCGGTTATTGATGCCAATTATTTGTGCATCGGTTGATAACACTTCTTCTAATTCTTCCGGTGAATGAACTTCTACGATTGCCTTTGCACCAGTTTTCTCTACTTCCGTTATAAATTTGTGTAGCTGTTTGTGAAGCACTCCTGCAATCAGAAGCACCATATCTGTCTCTACTTCTGTTATCTGGTTCTTGCTTACTATAAAGTCCTTTCGAAGTACTGGCAGATTGACCTGCTCTCTTACGGATTTGAGATTTTCAATGCTTCCATGAAAATAGTTCGGCTCTGTAAGCACTGATATTGCACAGGCTCCTGCACGTTCCATTTCTCCTGCTATTTGTGCTGCATATACAGGAGTTATTTTTTTGAAATTGTGTGTGGGAGAGGCTGGTTTTACTTCTGATATGATCGGAACTAACCCACTCTCCTGTGCTTTTTCAATCGATTTCTTAAGACTTTTAGCATTGATAGTAAAAGGTTCTGGCTGGAGATGTCTTGCTCTTTTTTGGCTTGAGCAAATAATATCTTCAAGTATTTTATGCATAATCACCTACACACTCCGTGTGTAGAAATAACGAATGCTTTGTAAATTGCAAGAACGTCCTCACGTCTGATGCCGGATTTCACCATAAAATCACTATTCTAAGTTAA